>JADGPC010000382.1 GCA_017882645.1 Streptosporangiales bacterium
CGGGGCCCGTCCTGGACTCACCGGATGTCCGGCGGCGGCCTTCGTTATCCAAGTGGTATTCGTTTTCCCGTCGGGTCTCTTCTACCTTTACCTTGTTTGAGGCAGCCGGCGCCCGGTGACGGCGTAGATCAGGCTAGCGGTCAGCGATGGGCGTTATTTAACTACAAGGCGGCTGGGTTCTTGGCAGGACGACGTGCGGTCACCGCGACGCGGTCCCGGCCGGTGCGCGACGGTGCCCTTCCCCGGCCGGTTTTGCGCCGGGCCGGCCTCGTCGTGCCCGCCTGCTACCTGGCGGCCGCGCTCGTCGTGACCTGGCGCATGTGGGCCGATCCGGCGTCCAGGTATGCGGCGCCGAACGCCGGCGACGCCGACCTGTTCTCCTGGTACCTGCGGTACGCGGCCACGGCGGTCAGCCACGGCCAGCTGCCGGCACTGGTGACCAGCGCGATGAACGCGCCGGTCGGCGTCAACCTGATGTGGAACACGTCGCTGCTGCTGCCCGGCGTGCTGCTGACTCCGGTGACCCTGCTGCTCGGCCCGCAGGTGAGCCTGGTCGTCCTGACGACGGCCGGCTTCGCCGGATCGGCCTCGGCGCTGTTCCTGGTGCTGCGCCGATGGCAGCTGAGCACCGCCGCGGCCGCGCTGGCCGGCGCCCTCTACGGGTTCTCGCCGGCGCTGCTGCACTCGGCGGTCGGCCACTACAACCTGCTGCTGGCCATCCTGCCGCCGCTGATCATCGACGCCGGCGTCCGGCTGGCGGCCGGCCCGCTGTATCCGGCCGGCCGGGAGGCAGGCGGCTGGGCTGGCCGCGTGCCCGCGTCGGTGCGAACCGGTGCCTGGCTCGGCCTGCTGGTCGCCGCGCAGCTGTTCATCAGCGAGGAACTCGCCCTGATCACCGCACTGACCGGGGTGCTCGCGGTGGTCGCCCTGGCCGCCGCCCGGCCAGCGGCGGCGGTGCGGCGGATCCTGCCCGCGGCGGCCGGGCTCGTCGTCGGCGGCGCCGTCACGCTGGCGCTGGCCGGGCCAGCCCTGTGGGCTCAGTTCCGGGGACCGCTCGTCCAGCATGGCGCGCTCTATCCGCCGGACTACTACGTGAACGAGCCGTCGGGGTTCGTGACGCCGTCGGCGTACCTGTTCTTCCACACCGCGGGCAGCGCGTCGTCGGCGGCGGGCTACCACGGCGGGCTGACCGAGTACCTGGCCTACCTGGGCTGGCCGCTGATCATCGTTCTCGCGCTGGCGGCAGTCGTTAGCTGGCGCAGGCCCGCGGGCCTGGCGGCGGCGTCCACGCTGGTGATGCTGGTGATCTTCTCGTTCGGCGGCCATCCGCAGACGGGCGGAGTCCCCGATCCCGCGGTGAGCCTGCCTTGGCACTGGATCGAGGAGCACCAGCTGCTGTCGTCGATCCTGCCGGACCGGCTGTCGATCCTGGCTGCTGGCGCGGCCGCGGTCCTGCTGGCCGCGGGGATCGACGAGGTCGCTGGCCGGCTGGCCGCCAGGCGGCGGCTCCCGGCGGGTGACCGCCCGGCGAGCGCTGGTCAGGTGCCCGCCGTGGTGCTGACGGTCGCCGTGCTCGCCTGTCTGCCGCTGCTGCCGAGGCCGCTCCCGGCCGAGACGACGACACCGCTGCCGCACGGCTGGTCGGCGACCTTCACCGCGCTGCACCTGCCGGCTGGCGCTGCGGTCCTGGTCGTGCCCGTTCCGACCAACATCCTGACCGCCGCGATGCGCTGGCAGGCCGACACCGAGCAGCCGTCCGCCCTCGTCGGCGGGTACTTCATCGGGCCTGGTGCGGGCGGGCAGGCCTACATCGGCGGCTACGGAGTCAGCCCGACCGCCTGGTACCTCGACCAGCTCTGGGCGGCCGGGCTGCCGCGGGCCGGTACCTTCGCCGGCGCCGCCCTGGCCGCCGGCCTGCCGGTCGCGACGCCAGCCGGGCCGGCCTCGGTCGGCAAGGTGCCCGCGCGGTCGCAGGTGCGGGCCGCCCTGGCGGCCTGGCATCCCGCCGCCGTCGTGGCGGTGACCGCGGCAAGCTCGCCGCTGGCCAGCTACCTGGTTGAGCTGCTCGGCCCGCCAACCATCCAGTCGGGCACCGTCATCGCCTGGCGCCGCTGAGCCGGCTAGATCGAACAGCATCGGACGGGGTGGGCGCCGGGACGGCGCCATCCGCTAAGTTACTCTTCGGTAACAGCGACCGCACTTGGACCGGCTGTCGGTCACGGATCCTCGCCGCGGCCGGCGTACGCTGGCACCCAACGCCGTCCCCGGAGGTCGATTTGGCGCTGCGGATCATCATCGGACTTGCCCTGACCGTGATCGCCTTCGCGGTCGCCGGCCGTCGGCTGTGGTGGCTCTACCGGCTCAGCAGGAGCGGCCAGCCCGCCCCGGAGCGGATTGCGGCAGTCAGGGAGCATCCGGGCCGCGGCGCGGAGACCGAGGCCACCGAGGTTCTCGGCCAGCGCAAGCTGCTGAAATGGACCGTCCCTGGCATCGCGCACTTCATGACCTTCTGGGGCTTCACGATCCTGCTCCTGACGATCATCGAGTCCTACGGGGACCTGTTCAGCAAGACGTTCGCCCTGCCGTGGATCGGGCACTGGGCGTTCATCGGGTTCATCGAGGACCTGATGGCGATCGCGGTCCTGGTCGGGATCGGCACCTTCGCGGTGATCCGGCTGCGCAGCAATCCGAAGACCGAGGGGCGCAAGTCCCGTTTCTCCGGTTCGCACACCCGCGCCGCATGGCTCGTTCTGCTGCTGATCTTCCTGGTCGTCGCGACGCTGCTGCTGTACCGAGGCGCTCAGATCAACACCGGCGACTTCCCGTACGCCCACGGCGCATTCGCCTCCCAGATCCTCGGCCACTGGCTCGCGCCGCTGGGCAAGGGGGCCAACCAGGCGATCGAGACGGCCATGCTCCTGCTTCAGCTCGCGGTCGTGCTCGGCTTCCTCGTGCTCGTGACCTACTCCAAGCACCTGCACATCTTCCTCGCCCCAGTCAACGTGCTGTTCTCGCGGCGCCCGGACGGCCTGGGGGGCCTGCAGCCGATGCGCTCGAACGGCAAGGTGCTGGACTTCGAGGAGGCCGACCCGGATACCGACATCTTCGGTCTCGGCAAGATCGAGGACCTGACCTGGAAGGGCATGCTCGACCTCGGCACCTGCACCGAGTGCGGCCGCTGCCAGTCGCAGTGCCCGGCGTGGGCGACCGACAAGCCGCTGTCGCCGAAGATGCTCATCCTCGACCTGCGCGACCATGCGTTCGCGAAGGCGCCGTACCTGCTGGCCTCGTCGGACGAGGCCAGGGACGCCCTGCCGGAGGCGGTCAAGGCGGAGGCGCAACGGCCGCTGGTCGGAACGGCCGAGGCGAACGGGGTGATCGATCCCGACGTGCTCTGGTCCTGCACCAACTGCGGGGCATGCGTGAACGAGTGCCCGGTCGACATCGAGCACATCGACCACATCACCGCGATGCGTCGGCACCAGGTCCTGATCGAGTCAGAGTTCCCGGTCGAGGCGTCCGGGATGCTGAAGAACCTGGAGAACAAGGGCGACCCGTGGGGGATGGGCGAGTCGAAGCGGTCCGAGTGGATGACCGAGCTCGACTTCGAGGTGCCGGTCGTCGACGGCCCGATCGGCGACGACGTCGAGTACCTGTTCTGGGTCGGGTGCGCGGGCGCGCTCGAGGACCGGGCCAAGAAGACGACCAAGGCGATCGCGAGCCTGCTGAACACCGCAGGCGTATCGTTCGCCGTGCTCGGGCCGGCCGAGACCTGTACGGGTGATCCGGCGCGGCGGATGGGGAACGAGTTCGTCTTCTCGATGCTGGCCCAGCAGAACGTCGAGACGCTGAACGAGGCGGGAGCCCGCAAGATCATCGCGAGCTGCCCGCACTGCTTCAACACGATCGCCAACGAGTACCCGCAGCTCGGCGGCGACTACGAGGTGATCCATCACACCCAGCTGCTGGCCCGGCTGGTCGAGGAGGGGAAGCTCACCCCGGTCACCCCGATCGAGGAGAAGGTCACCTACCACGACCCGTGCTTCCTCGGCCGGCACAACAAGGTGTACACCCCGCCCAGGGAGATCATGGAGAAGGTGCCGGGGATCCAGGCGCAGGAGATGCACCGGTGCAAGGAGCGCGGCTTCTGCTGCGGGGCCGGCGGTGCCCGGATGTGGATGGAAGAGCGGATTGGCAAGCGGATCAACGTCGAGCGGATCGACGAGGCGCTCGGCACCAACCCGGACACGATCTCCACGGGCTGCCCGTACTGCCTGGTGATGCTCGGCGACGCGGTCAGCGCGAAGCAGAGTTCGGGCGAGGCCAAGGAGTCGCTTCAGGTTGTCGACGTGGCGCAACTGCTGGCCCGGTCGGTCGCCAGGCCCGAGCCAGCCGCACCGGCCGGGCCGGCCGGTCCCGTCGCGGACTAGGCCGCGCGGCCGGCGGCCGGCGGGGGTTAGCGGGAGGCAGCGGTGGAGACGCGGCGGGCCGAGTCGTTCAGCGACGGCGTGTTCGCCGTCGCGATCACCGTGCTCGTGTTCAACCTGCTGCCGATCGCCAAGCAGGGGATAAAATTCGATGACCTGGTAACGAACGCCTGGCCGCAGTACGCGGGCTACGTCGTGAGCTTCCTCACCATCGGGATCATGTGGCTGAACCACCACACCCTGATGGCCCAGCTCGCCAAGGTGGACCGGATCACCCTGGTCATCAACACGTTCCTGCTCATGGGCGTGGTGGCGGTACCGTTCCCGACCGCCCTCGTCGCCGACAATCTGGCCCACGGAACCAACGTGGCGAGCGCCCGGCTGGCCGCCGTGGTCTACGGGCTGCTGCTGATCGCGATCTCGATCGCCTATTCCGGCCTGTGGATGTACGTGGCGGCGAATCAGGCCAGGCTCGGCAACCGGAGGATCAGGACGCCGGTAGAAGCGACGATCCGGTTCAGCGCGGGACTGCTCGGCTACGTAGCCGGGACCCTGGTAGCCGCCTTCGGCTCGCCGTACGTGGCCCTTGTCATCTACGCCGCGATCGCGGTGTATTACCTGTTCGACCACCTGCCCGACCCGGCCGGGGGCGACCCGGACCAGCCCGGAGCCGCCGCCGCGGGCGCCATGTCCGACCATGGCGCCGGGCCGCCTGCCGAGTAGCCCGCCCCCAGCGCTGAGCAACAGCGATGGGCCATCGCCCGTGCTGTATATCAACGGCGGTGTCCCATCGCTGTTGTTGGCGGAGCCCTCCGTCAGGCGGGGGCGTGGACGGCGGGGCGGGTGGGGAGCCAGATGCGGACTCTGGTGCCATGGCCCGGCCATGATTCCAGCGTCGCCTGGCCGCCGTGGGCGGTCGCGATCGCCTGCACGATCGACAGGCCGAGCCCGCTGCCTCCGCCCGAGGAGTAGTCCGGGCGCGTGCCCTGACCGTCATCGCCCTGGTCCGGCCCGCTGTCCCCGCAATCGGCGGCGCGGTGGAACCGGTCGAACGCCAGTGCGGCGTCCTGCGGCGCCATCCCCGGCCCGGCGTCAGCCACCTCGATCAGCACGCCGCCCTGGACCGGCCCGAGCCTGACGGCGACCTGGGCCGATGGCGGCGTGTGGGCCCGGACGTTGCCGAGCAGGTTGGCCAGCACCTGCCGGATCCGACGCTCGTCGACGACCGCGATCAGCCGGGGCGGTGCCTGCGCACTGATCGGCCGCTCCGGCTCGACCGCCATCGCGTCCGCCACCGCGTCGCGGACGACGATCGCCAGGTCCGTCTCGGTGAGGTCCAGCGACGTGGTCCGGTCCAGCCGGGCCAGCTCGAGCAGCTCGGCCACGAGCGTCGACATCCGCTGTGCTTCCTGCTCGATCCGGCGTATGGCTCCCGGCAGCTGCTCGGGGCCGAGCGCCCCCTGCCGGTACAGCTCGGCGTACCCGCGGATGGTGGTCAGCGGCGTGCGCAGCTCGTGGGACGCGTCGGCGGCGAACTCCCTGACCTTGCGTTCGGAGCTGAGCCGGGCGCCGAAGGCCTGCTGGATCCGGTCGAGCATGGTATTGATCGCAGCGCCCAGCCTGCCGACCTCGGTCTGATCATCGGCCTCGGCCATCCGCGCGGTCAGGTCGCCCCTGGCCGTGATGTCGTTGGCCGTGCTTGCCATCCGGTCAAGGGGTCCGAGGCCGCGGCCGATCAGCCACTGCCCGCCGACTGCTAGCAGCGCGATCAGGCCGCCTCCGGTGATCATTTCCTTGAAAATGAGCCCGCGCAGCTGCCTCTGCACGGAGGTGGCAAGCTCAGCGACGATCAGCACGCTCGGCCGGTGCGAGGGATTCTCCGTCGCCGGGATCAGCCGCGCCGCGGCCCGCAGCTCGGAGTCGTTGGGCCCGAAGGAGCGGTCGCCCTTACCGAGGCGGAGAACTGTCGCCGGGCCCAGCCGCCTGATCGCCATGGCGAGCGGAATGGCCAGCGGCCGGTCGGGGTTAAGCGGCAGGACGGCGAACGGGCCGAAGGTGGCTTCCACGGCGGCGACGCCGCGGGCCGGCCGGCGGATGATGTCGCTGGGGCTGCGGGTGCTCTCGGCCAGGATCGTCGCGTTGAACTGGCTCCTCAGGTGCTGCGCGAAGAGCGTCGTGCTGACGATGCCCATGATCAGCAGGAACACGGCCGTGACCGCGATCTGCAGCAGCAGCAGCCTGGTCCGCAGCGACATTCCGCGCGAGCCGCTCTGTGGCTGCCCGGCGGCGGTCGCTGTCGGCTGTGCTGTCGGCGGCTCCGCGCGCGCTCCGCTCATTGCGAGCCGGGCTCCGCCCCCTGACGGCCGGGCTCCGCCCCCTGACGGCCGGATTCGGGTGCGCCCGGCCCGCCGGGCTCGGGTGCGCCAGGCCCGCCGGGCGGTATGCCCTGCGGACCGTGTTCCGGCTGCCCGGTACCAGGGTCTTGCTGCCAGGTCTGCGTGGCCTGGTGGGCCCGGTGAGCCGCCGCGTGCTCGGGCAGCCTGAGGCTGTAGCCGACCCCGCGCTGGGTGTGGATCAGCGGCGGGCCGAGCGGGTCGAGCTTGCGGCGCAGGTAGCTGACGTAGGTCTCGACGATCTGGGACTCGCCGGCGTAATCCCAGCCCCAGACGTTCTCGAGCAGCTGCGCGCGGGTGAGAACCCGGCCCTGGTGCCGCATCAGGTAGGCGAGCAGCCGGAACTCCGTGGGTGAGAGCTCCACCGGAGTGCCAGCCCGGCGGACCATCCAGCGGGACTCGTCGAGTTCCAGATCGCCGGCCCGGAGCGTGCCGTCCTGGTCGCCCGGCTGGGCCGGCGCGGACCTGGACGCGCGCCGCAGCACCGCCCGGACCCTGGCCACCAGGGCCTCGACGGAGAACGGCTTGGTTACGTAGTCGTCGCCGCCGATCGCCAGTCCGGTCACCGTGTCTGACGACGTGTCCCTGGCGGTCAGGAAGATCACCGGGACCTCGTTGCCCGCCGCCCTGAGCCGGCGGCAGACCTCGAAGCCGTCGATATCGGGCAGCATCACGTCGAGGACAATCAGGTCAGGCAGCGTCGCCTCGGCCTGGCGGATCGCGTCGGTCCCGTTCGCTGCCGTGCTGACGGTGCAGCCGTGGAACTTCAGCGCGACCTGCACGAGCTCGCGAATGTTCGGCTCGTCGTCGACGACGAGCACCCGTGGTATCCGGTCCGCTTCGGCCATGACTGGTGCTGGCTCACTGTTCGCTTGATGAAACTCAGCTGATCGAAAGGGGGCTGTACTGCCCTGACCAGGAGCGTACGGGATAAAACGTGATGGCGTGCCGGGGCCGGCGGCTGTCCGGCTCGACCGGGCGGCCAGCCCGCGCGCTGCCATCATGCCCGGATGGATGGCACTTCCATCCGGGCTTTCAGGGATGAAAGTGCCATCCATCGCTGGCGCGGGGCCTGGGCCGTGCACGCGGTCATGGCTAGCCGAGGATGAAGACCCGCCGCGCGTCATCGGCGCCGCCCGCCAGCAGGCCCACGACGACGATCTTCTGGCCGGCTGACAGCGCGGCAGCGTCAGTGCGGTGGCCGCCCTTCTTCACGATCGTCGAACTGGCCAGACTCCAGGTCCAGGTCGTGCCGTCGGCCGCCTTGACGACCATGGAGCCCGACGAGACGCTCTGGATCGCGCCATGCTCGAAGGCCAGCGTCTTCGGGCCCTGCTTGGTCGCGAAGGTGATCTGGCCGTGGTCCGCGCGGCGCACCAGCTGGCGCAGCCTCAGCCGGAGCTTGCGGTAGCGACGCAGGCAGGAGCGGAGCTTGGCCCGGGCCGCACGGAGATGGCCGGTCGCACGCAGGTGCCTCGCGGCGGCGACGCAGGCGCGGACGCCGCCGACGGCCCGCTGCGCGGCCAGGCCGGCCCGGTTACCCGGTCCCGCGGTAATGCTCGCCGACCGCACGGTGGCGGCCAGGCCGAGCGCGCCGGCAGTGGCTGCGCCGCCGCCGGATGCCCGCCCGCCGCCGCTGGCCAGCAGCGCGCTGGCGGACTGCGGGCTGGCGCCGCCGCCGGTCAGGCTGACCCCCGCAGCGATGCCGCCGACGAGGATCGCGGCGAGTCCGAGGCCGGCCATCCAGCGCGCGGGCCTGCCGAAGCGACGGCGCGGCGTCCGGACCGCCGGCTGACCGGGCCAGCCGCCATTCTGCTTTGTGTTCAACTCATCCATGCCCGCGACCCTGCCAGCCAGGGCTGGGACATCAGCGGGCAGTTGCTGGGATTTCTCTGAGAACGGGCTACATCCGGTCAGGCACCGGGATCCCGAGCAGGTCAAGCCCGGCCAGCACCACATCCAGCGTC
>JADGPC010000383.1 GCA_017882645.1 Streptosporangiales bacterium
CGTGGGCGGGGGTGTTGACGCGGGGGGATACGCTGCCGGTGGAAGAGTCACGGCGGAGGGGCGCAGACGTCATGGGCAGCATCCGGGTCATCATCGCCAAGCCTGGCCTGGACGGGCATGACCGCGGTGCCAAGGTCGTCGCGCGGGCGCTGCGCGATGCCGGGGTCGAGGTCATCTATACCGGCCTGCACCAGACTCCCGAGCAGATCGTGGCCGCGGCGCTGCAGGAAGACGCCGACGCGATCGGGCTCTCCATACTTTCCGGCGCGCACATGACCCAGTTCGGCCGAGTACTCGAGTTGCTCCGCGAGCAGAACGCGGCGGACATCACGGTATTCGGCGGCGGCATAATCCCCGATGCCGATATCGCCGAATTGCAGGCAATGGGCGTGGCCAGGATTTTCACGCCCGGTGCGTCCACCCACGAGATCGTCGACTGGGTGCGGTCAGAGCTTGGTGCGAAGGCGGAAACTCGGGCCGGCTGACCGCCGGGTTATCCGCCGCCCGCTAGGCTGCCAGGCGGGCCGGCGCTCCCGCGGCGCCAGGCCCCAGGCAAGGGTTGGGCATCGCTGCGAGGCGCAGCATCAGTCAGGACGGACCCCAGAACGTGGACCTGTTCGAGCATGAAGCAAAGGAACTCTTCGCCGAGTACGGCGTTCCCGTACAGGCCGGGAAAGTGGCGCACACGGCAGCCGAGGCGCGCGAGATCGCGGCCGAGTTCGCCGCCGCCGGCCATCCTCTGGTGGTGGTGAAGGCCCAGGTCAAAACCGGCGGCCGCGGCAAGGCCGGCGGTGTCAAGCTGGCTGACGGACCGGACGAGGCCGATGCCAAGGCGAGCCAGATCCTGGGGATGGACATCAAGGGCCACACCGTGCAGAAGGTCCTGATCGCGCAGGCGTCCGATATCGCGCAGGAGTATTACCTCTCCTATCTCGTCGACCGTGCGGGCCGGCAGTTCATGTCGATCTGCTCGGTCGAGGGCGGGGTGGAGATCGAGGACGTCGCGCATTCCAACCCTGAAGCCGTCGCGCGGATCGGCATCGACCCGCTGGTCGGCGTGGACCGGGCGAAGGCCGCCGAGATCGTCCAGGCCGGCCGGCTGCCGGCCGAGGCCGCGGACGGCGCGGTGGAACTCGCGGAGCGCCTGTGGGCGGTCTTCACCGACGAGGACGCGACGCTCGTCGAGGTCAACCCGCTGGTCCTGACCGACGACGGCCAGGTGCTCGCCGTCGACGGCAAGGTCACGCTGGACGACAACGCGGCGTTCCGCCAGCAGCACGACAGGTTCGCCGACCCGTCGGCAGCCGATCCGATCGAGGCCAGGGCCAAGGCCAAGCACCTGAACTACGTCAAGCTCGACGGCGCCGTCGGGATCATCGGCAACGGAGCCGGCCTGGTGATGTCGACGCTCGACGTCGTCGCCTATGCCGGCGAGGAGTTCGGCGGGGTGCGCCCGGCTAACTTCCTGGACATCGGCGGCGGCGCATCGGCCGAGGTCATGGCCAACGGCCTGGACATCGTGCTCTCCGACCCATCGGTCCGCGCCGTGCTGGTCAATGTCTTCGGCGGCATCACCTCCTGCGACGCGGTGGCGAACGGGATCGTCAGCGCGATCGGCATCCTCGCCGAACGCGGCGAGGAGGTGCGCCACCCGATCGTGGTCCGGCTGGACGGCAACAACGCCGCCGAAGGCCGCCGGATCCTGACCGAGGCCGGCATCGGCGTGGTTGAACAGGTAGAGACGATGGACGACGCGGCGCGGCGCGCCGCTGAGCTGGCCAGCCTGGCCGCGACAGGAGCATGAGATGGCGATCTTCCTGACTGCGCAGAGCCGGGTCATCGTCCAGGGCATCACCGGCTCGGAGGGCCGCAAGCACGGCGCGCGGATGATCGCGGCCGGCACGAAGGTGGTGGGCGGTACCAACCCGCGCAAGGCGGGCCAGATGGTCGATCTCGGCGGTACCAGCGCCCCGGTGTTCGGGACCGTCGGCGAGGCGATGGCCGAGACCGGGGCCGACGTGTCGGTCGTCTTCGTGCCGCCGGCCGGCACCAAGGACGCGGTCATCGAGGCCGTCGACGCGGCGATCCCGCTGGTGATCGTGATCACCGAGGGCATCCCCGTGCACGACACTGCGGTCTTCTGGGCCCGCGCGAGCTCGCGGGGCAACGTGACCCGCATCGTCGGCCCGAACTGCCCTGGCGTCGCCTCACCCGGCAAGTCGAACGCTGGCATCATCCCGGCCGACATCACCAGTGAGGGCCGGGTCGGGCTGGTCTCCAAGTCCGGGACGCTGACCTACCAGATGATGTACGAGCTGCGCGATATCGGCTTCTCGACGGCGGTCGGGATCGGCGGCGACCCCATCATCGGGACCACGCACATCGACTGCCTCCAGGCTTTCCAGGACGACCCCGAGACCGACGCGATCGTGATGATCGGCGAGATCGGCGGGGACGCGGAGGAGCGCGCCGCCGCCTACGTCGACGCCAGCGTGACCAAGCCGGTCGTCGCCTACGTCGCCGGGTTCACCGCGCCGGAAGGCAAGACCATGGGGCACGCGGGAGCGATCATCTCGGGTTCGGCGGGAACGGCGCAGGCAAAGAAGGAAGCGCTCGAGAAGGTCGGCGTCAAGGTCGGCCGTACCCCGAGCGAGACCGCCCGGCTGGTCAGGGAGCTCATGCGGGCCCGCTGAGGCTCCGGGCCGGCCCGCAGGACGGCCTTCGCGTCAGTACCCGGACCCCGGTCCGGCGCGCCTCCGCCGGGAGTGCGTCGGAGATTGCGAGGGTTGGGTCTTGTGACGACATCTGCCCTCGGTGCCCGACCCGCGGGCCAGGGCCGTCCGGACCCGGAAGGCGGCGGCCGGCCAGACGGGACCAGGAGGCTGCTCGCCGCTGGTGCCTCGGCCGCCTGCGCCGCCGCGGGAATCGGCCTGGCCGTGCTGACCATCCTGGTACTCGCCGGCTGGATCGCCGCGCCCCACCCCGGGCTTGGCCTGATCGGCGTGGTGCGCACCGCCGCGGTGCTCTGGCTGGTCGGTCATCATGTCGCGGTGCAGGTCAACGGGGCGGGCCGGATCGGCATGCTGCCGCTTGGCCTGGTCGCGCTGCCCGGCGCGCTGCTCTGGCGGGCCGGCCGCTCCGTAGTGCGCGGGCAGAGCGTCACCGAGCTGAGGCAGGTACTGGCGGCCGGGCTGGCGGTAGCCGTGCCCTACGCCGCGCTGGCCGGGGCGCTCGCAGTCTGCAGCAGGTCGGCTCTGGCGGCCGCGTCGGTGCCGCAGGCGCTGCTCGCGTCGTTCGTGATCGCGCTCGTCGCCGCCAGCTTCGGGGCGGCCCGCGCGCTGGCCCCGTGGGTTCAGCTCGGCTCGCTAATGTCGGCCAGCACGCGGTCGATTCTGGCCGGCTCGGCGAGCGCGCTAGCCGTGCTGGCCGCCGCTGGCGCGATGGCCACCGCGCTGGCGCTCGCCGGGGACGTGCACAAGTTCGGCGAGGTCTACCGGCTGCTCAACCCTGGTGTCGTCGGCACCGGGCTGCTGCTCCTTGCCCAGCTCGCGTACCTGCCCAACGCGGTCCTGTGGGCCATCGCGTACATGCTCGGGCCCGGCTTCGCGGTCGGAGCAGGCACGGTCGCTGCCCCGACCGGGTCTGTACTGGGCCAGATGCCCGCATTCCCGCTGCTCGCGGCTCTGCCAACGGGCACGCACGGCTCCGGACCTGGCTGGCTGGCCGCCGCGATGCTGGCGTTTCCCTACCTTGCCGGGGCCGTCGGCGGTCTGGTGGCGGCGCGGCTGGCCCCGACCGCCGTGCTCGAATCCGCCCCGGTCAGGGGGTTCTGCTGCGGCCTGCTGGCCGGGATCGTGCTCGGGATCGGCGCCGCCTTCGCCGGCGGCCCGCTGGGCGACGGCAGGATGGCGGCCGTCGGCCCGTCGGCCTGGCAGGTGGCGCTGGTCGCCACGCTGGAGGTCGGGATCGCCGCCGCCGTTGCCGCTGGCGCGGCCAACTGGTGGTACGTCCGCCGGAAGTGCGTGACTGATCCGGCGGCGGGCCCGGCCAGGGCGGGCGCGCGGCCAGGCAGCACAGGCAGCTGGCCTCCTGAGGCCGGCCCGTGGCCTGGTGCCGACGCCAGCGGGCACGTCATCTATCTGGACAGGTGGGCCGATGACCAGGAGGGTGCGCCGACCGGCCAGCGCTCAGGCGGACCGTCCGCGCTGCCCTGAGCCAGGTCGGCCCGGTGCGCCCGGCGTGAGCCCGGGAGCGCGGCCGGTGATCGCGGGCAGGCCGGTCAGTCCGGCGGCGCCGCCGGTCAGTCCGGCTGATGAGCCTAGGTGGATCGACCGGTAGAACCGGTCCATGCAGCTCTGCTGGGCACCCGATGACTGCGCCTGGCTAAGGCACTTGACGTAGCTGTCCACCTGACTCGGGAAGGCCAGGTAGGTCGCGAGGATCGGGATCGACAGCAGGGCGGCGATGGCACCGAGCACGATGCCGCCGATCGCGCCCCGCGGCCGGTACGAGCCGGTCTTCCTGGCCTTGCGGACAGCGGTGATGCCGATCACGCAGCCGGCGATCCCGATGACGGCGCTGAAGATCAGCAGGTAAACGCCGCGATGCAGGTCACCGCCGAGTCCGAGCAGCGCGACCAGGCTGAGCACGCTGAGGATCAGCGAGGCGATCGCCCGGTGCCGCAGCTCGCGCTCTGGTGGCCGGGTCGGCCGCGGCCGCTGGGCCCGCTGCGTGGTCGCCTGCGGTCCGCCGGGCTGCTGTGCGGGCTGGCCGAGACCGGGCTGCTGGCCCCGCCCCGCGGTCTGGCCGAAGCTGCCGGGCTGGCCGAGTCCACCGGGCAGCCCGGCCCCCGGCGGCTGCCCGTAGGGCCGTCCGACGAACTTGTGCTGCTGCGCTGGCTCGTCGGCAAAGAAGATCCGGGGCATGCCGCCGGATTCGGGCTGGCCTGTTCCGGCAGGCTGGCCCGCGGCGCCCTGCTGGCCGGCCTCGGCGGACTGGCCGGCGGCGTCTTGCTGGTCGTGGTCGCCCGGCGCTGGTGGCGGGCTGATGTCGGCGGGCAGTACCGTTCCTCCGGTCATCGCTAACTACTACGTGCGCTCTACTACGTGCGCTCTGCTAGGTGCACTGGGTCCTATTTCATCACTACTTGCCGGTGCGCCCTACCCGGCGACGAGCACGCCAGGGTCCGCGAGCTAGCTCGGCCGGCCCGCCAAGATTACGCCGGTCTCGGGCCGCCGGGACACGCCTGCCACCCGGCAGGGCGCGCCGCCGCCCGTCTAGGGTGGCCTCATGCGGTCACGCCTGGTTGTCCTGGCCTCTGGCGAGGGGACGTTGCTGCAGCACCTGATCGACGCGTGCGCGGCTGACCCGACCGGGCCGCAGGTCGTCGCGGTCGGAGTCGACCGGCACGGCACCAGGGCCGTCGGCCGCGCGCAGGGGGCCGGGATCGAGACCTTCGCCTGCCGGGTGACCGACCATCAGGACCGGGCCGCCTGGGACGAGGCACTGACCCGAGCGTGCGCCGGCTTCCGGCCTGACCTGATCGTCTCGGCCGGGTTCATGAAGCTGTTCGGGCCGCAATTCCTCGGTGAGTTCTCCGGCCGGTGCATCAACTCGCATCCCGCGCTGCTGCCGTCCTTTCCCGGCATGCACGGGGTCAGGGACGCGCTGGCCTACGGAGTGAAGGTGACGGGCTGCACGGTCTTCCTCGTTGACGCGGGTCTGGACAGCGGGCCTGTCATCGCCCAGGAGGCGGTACCCGTGCAGGATGACGACGACGAAGTGACGCTCACCGAGCGGATCAAGTCCGCTGAGCGGGCACTGCTTGCGACGACCGTCATCGCGATGCTCCGCGAGGGATGGTCGGTCAGCGGACGCACGGTAAGAATCGGACGATCGGGGGAGTCACGGCCGTGAGCAAGGTGGCCATCGCCAGGGCGATCATCAGCGTGTACGACAAGACCGGCCTCGACCGGCTGGCCCGCGTGCTGCACGAGGCCGGGGTCGAGATCGTGTCGACCGGCAGCACCGCCGCGGCGATCAGGGCGGCGGGGGTTCCCGTTACTCCGGTGGAGTCGGTGACCGGGTTCCCCGAGTGCCTCGGCGGCCGGGTCAAGACGCTCCATCCGGCCATCCACGCTGGCCTGCTGGCCGACTTCACCGATCCCGATCACGCTGCCCAGCTCGGTCAGCTGCAGATCGCGCCGTTTCAGCTGCTGGTGTCCAACCTGTACCCGTTCACGCAGACGGTGGCCAGCGGCGCGAGCGGGCGAGAGTGCGTGGAGCAGATCGATATCGGCGGCCCGGCGATGGTCAGGGCGGCGGCGAAGAACCACGCCAGCGTGGCCGTCGTCACCAGCCCCGACGCCTACGACCGGGTCGGGGCCGCGATCGCGGCGGGCGGATTCACGCTCGCGCAGCGGCGCAGGCTCGCAGCCGAGGCGTTCGCGCACACGGCCGGCTACGACGCCGCGGTTGCGTCCTGGTTCGCGTCGGCCTACGCGCCGGATGAGGTGGCCAGCGAGTCCGGCTGGCCCGACCTGACCGCAGCCGTCTGGCACCGGCGCTCGGTGCTGCGCTACGGCGAGAACCCGCATCAGCGCGCCGCCTTGTACGTCGCGCCGGGCGATCCGGGCACCGGCGGCGTAGCCACCGCCGAGCTGCTGCACGGCAAGGCGATGTCCTACAACAACTACGTCGACGCCGACGCCGCCTGGCGCACCGTCGGCGAGTTCGCTGAGCCTTGCGTTGCCATCATGAAGCACTCCAACCCGTGCGGCCTTGCCCGTGGCTCGGACATCGCCGACGCGCACCGTAAGGCCCACGCGTGCGACCCGGTCTCGGCATTCGGCGGCGTGATCGCGGCGAACCGGCCGGTCACGGCGGAGCTCGCCGGCCAGATCGCGCAGAACTTCACCGAGGTCATCATCGCGCCCGGCTACGAGCCCGCCGCGCTGGACATCCTGACCAGGAAGAAGAACCAGCGGCTGCTTCGCTGCGCGCCGCCGCCCGGCGGGCCTGGGCGCACGGCCGGCCAGCCCGGCGGCCCGGCTGGCCCGGCGGGCCCGGCTGGCCCGGCTGGCCCGGCCGAGTCGACCGGCTCGGCGCGGCCGGGCATGGCCGGTACCGAGTGGCGGCGGGTCGGTGGCGGGCTGCTCCTGCAGGACATCGACACGGCGAGCGAGCCCGGCGACCGGGTGGCGGGCTGGCGGCTGGCGGCTGGCCCGGCGGCCAGCGACGACGTGCTCACCGACCTGGAGTTCGCCTGGCGGGCGTGCCGCAGCGTCAAGTCCAACGCGATCCTGCTCGCCCGCGGACTCGCGTCCGTCGGGATCGGCATGGGCCAGGTCAACCGGGTCGATGCAGCCAGGCTCGCGGTCTCGCGGGCGGGGGACCGGGCGGCCGGCTCGGTCGCGGCCAGCGACGCCTATTTCCCGTTCGCCGACGGCCTGCTGGTGCTGGCCGAGGCCGGCGTGCGGGCTGTCGCCGAGCCAGGCGGCTCGGTCCGCGACGAGGAAGTGATCGCGGCCGCGAACGAGGCCGGCGTCAGCTTGTACTTCACCGGCGTCCGCCACTTCTGGCACTGACCCGCCACTCCGGCCAACCCGCCCGCTCCGCCCGCTCCGCCCGCCCTTTTCCGCTCTGGCCGCCCCGCCCGCCCCGCCCGGCTGCGCTTTTCCGCCCGCGGCGGCCACGACCGCGGGCTGAGTCGCGCGCCGGACGGCAGCCGGGCAGAATGAGGCGGTGACCGCGATCATCCTGGATGGCAAGGCGACGGCGGCTGCCATCCGATCCGAGCTCGCCGAGCGGGTCGCCGCGCTCAAGACCAGGGGCATCGTGCCCGGCCTGGCCACCGTCCTGGTCGGCGAGGACCCGGGCAGCGCCGTCTACGTGGCGGGCAAGCACAAGGACAGCGCGCAGGTCGGGATCGCCAGCATCAGGCGCGACCTGCCGGCCACCGCCAGCCAGCAGCAGGTGGAGGACGTGGTCGCCGAGCTCAACGCCGATCCCGCCTGCACCGGGTTCATCGTGCAGCTGCCGCTGCCGGCCGGCCTGCGCAGCCAGCCGGTGCTGGAGCTGATGGACCCGGCCAAGGACGCCGACGGCCTGCACCCGATGAACCTGGGCCGGCTGGTGCTCGGCGAGCCCGCCCCGCTGCCGTGCACCCCGCTGGGGATTGTCGAGCTGCTCCGCCGGTACCAGGTTCCGGTCGCGGGAGCCAACGTGACGGTCATCGGCCGCGGCGTGACCGTGGGCAGGCCGCTCGGGCTGCTGCTCACCAGGCGCAGCGAGAACGCTACCGTGACCCTCTGTCACACCGGGACCCGCGATCTGAAGGCCCATACGGTCAACGCGGACATCGTCGTAGCCGCCGCCGGCCAGCCGCGGCTCGTCACCCGTGACATGATCAGGCCGGGCGCGGCGGTACTCGATGTCGGCATCACCAGAACCGATGCGGGCCTGGCCGGCGACGTGCATCCCGAGGTCGCTGAGGTCGCGGGCTTCCTCGCCCCGATGCCAGGCGGGGTTGGCCCGATGACCAGGGCGATGCTGCTCTCGAACGTGGTCAGCCTGGCGGAGCGGCAGTCCTGAGGCGGACCTCATGCTACTAGCGAGTAACATACTCATGAACGCCATGCCAGGCCCCGGAATGCCGGCCGCCTGCCCCGTTTGGCAGGCTTGCACTGCCCGGCTTGGCGATAGCAGGGATGGCAAGCGTCCCGCGCGGGCTAGCACAGACAGAGAGGTCGGCCGCCGGTCATGAACATCGTCGTCTGCGTGAAGCAGGTTCCCGACACGTGGTCAGAGCGCACCCTCAAGGAGTCGGACTCCACGCTGGACCGGGACGCGGCCGATGCCGTGATCAACGAGGCTGACGAGTTCGCGATCGAGGAGGGCCTGCGGCTCGCGGAGGCGCACGGCGGCGAGGTGACCATCTTGTCGATGGGACCCGCGCGCGCCACCGAGTCGATCCGCAAGGCCCTGTCGATGGGCGCGGACAAGGCTGTGCACCTGGTCGACGACGCGCTAGCCGGCTCCGACGTGCTCGGAACCTCGGCCGCGCTCGCCGCCGTGCTCGGCCAGATCGGCTTCGACCTGGTCATCCTGGGCTCCGAGTCGACCGATGCGCGGACCGGGGTGCTCCCCGCGATGCTGTCCGAGCGGCTCGGCGTCCCGCAGCTGTCCTACGCCAGCAAGGTCGAGGTCGACGGCTCAGCGATCACGATCAACCGGCTTGCCGACTACGGCTACGACACAGTGGTAGCGACGCTGCCCGCCGTGATCAGCGTGGTCGAGAAGATCAACGAGCCGCGTTACCCCTCGTTCAAGGGGATCATGGCGGCCAAGAAGAAGCCCGTGCAGACGATGAGCCTGGCCGACGCAGGAGTGGATGCCGCCGCTGTGGGCCTGGCCAACGCCGCGAGCGAGGTTACGAGCTGGGATAAGCGACCGCCGCGGCAGGCGGGCACGGTCGTGGCCGACGAGGGCGATGGCGGCGGCAAGGCCGCCGAGTTCCTCGCCGCCCGCAAGTTCATCTGACCGACCTGATCCGAACCGACTCGATCTGATCCACCCGCAGGCTGAAGGGCGAAGGGGCTGCCGACAATGGCCGAGATCCTGGTACTGGCTGAGCACGATGGCGAGACCGTCAAGAAGGTCACCCTCGAGCTTGTGACGCTCGCGCGCCGGTTCGGCGAGCCTTCGGTCGTCTGGACCGGTCCCGGTGCCGAGGCGGCACAGGCCAGGCTGGCCGAGTTCGGCGCCGCGAAGATTTACGTCGCCGCCGATCCGGAGTACGACGACTACGTGGTCGCGCCCAAAGCCGAGCTGCTCGCGGAACTGGTCAAGCAGGCCTCACCAGCGGCGGTATTGCTGCCGAGCACAGCGGAGGGCCGTGAAGTTGGCGGCCGGCTCGCGGTCAAGATCGGCTCGGGGATCCTGACCGACGCCGTCGGCATCGGTGACGACCTCAGCGCCGAGCAGGTGATCTTCGGCGGCGCGATCAACGTGAGTTCGCGCGTTCGGTCCGGCACGCCGATCATCGCCGTCCGGCCGAACGCGATCACGCCGGAAGCGGCCCCGGCCGATCCGATGATCGAGCCGGTGAGCATCGCGGTGAGCGATGCGGCGAAGCAGGCGAAGATCACCGAGCGGGTCGTGCAGCAGCGCGGCGCCCGGCCGGAGCTGACCGAGGCATCGATCGTCGTTTCCGGCGGCCGCGGCGTCGGCTCCGCCGACAACATGGCGCTGATCGAGAAGCTCGCCGACTCGCTCGGTGCCGCGGTCGGCGCGTCTCGCGCTGTCACCGACGCGGGCTGGTATCCGCACCAGTTCCAGGTCGGCCAGACCGGCAAGACCGTGTCGCCGCAGCTGTACGTCGCGGTCGGGATTTCCGGAGCGATCCAGCACCGGGCCGGGATGCAGACCTCGAAGACGATCATGGTGGTGAACAAGGACCCAGAGGCGCCGATCTTCGAGCTCGCCGACTTCGGCGTGGTGGGCGACCTGTTCAAGGTGGTTCCGCAGCTTGTCGAGGAGATCGAGAAGCGATCCGCCTGAGCCGGTGCCGGGAAGGTGCCTGCCGGGGCCTTACGGCCTTAGGTTCCCGTTAGGCTGGAATCACCATGGTGAACCTCGAATCCGCCAGTGATCGTCACAAGGCCGCCGGCCGGCTAGCCCCCGGGACGCCGGTCTATCTCGATCATGCCGCGACCACGCCGATGCTGCCCGAGGCACTCGCGGCAATGGTGGCGGAACTCGTTCACACGGGGAATCCGTCGTCGCTGCACAACGCGGGCCGCCGGGCCCGCCGGGTGGTCGAGGAATCGCGCGAGCAGATCGCGCTGGCGTTCGGTGCCAGGCCCAGTGAGGTTGTCTTCACCAGCGGCGGTACCGAAGCGGACAATCTGGCCGTCAAGGGGCTGTTCTGGGCCCGCCAGTCCGGCCCGCGGCCGCGGCGGCGGGTACTGGCCACCGCGATCGAGCATCATGCGGTGCTTGACTCCGTGCAGTGGCTTGGCGAGCACCAGAATGCCGATGTCGAGTGGCTCTCGGTGGACAGCGCTGGCCTCCTCAGCCCAGAGGTCCTGCGCGCCGCGATCGAACGCGACCCTGACAGTGTCGCCCTAGTCAGCGTGATGTGGGCGAACAACGAAGTCGGCGCGGTCCAGCCGATCACGCGCCTGGCCGAGGTCGCGGCCGAGTTCGGCATCCCGTTCCATAGCGACGCCGTTCAGGCTGCCGGGCAGTTGCCGGTGAGCCTGGCCGCGAGCGGCGCGACCGCTCTGACCGTTACCGGGCACAAGATCGGCGGCCCGGTCGGAGCCGGTGCGCTGCTGCTGGCCAGGGGCGTGGACCCGGTGCCGGTGCTGCATGGCGGCGGCCAGGAGCGCGATGTCAGATCCGGGACCCTTGACACGGCGGCCATCAGGGCCTTCGCGGTCGCCGTCGAGCACGCAACGGCGCGCAGGGACGAGCACGCGGCGCGGATCGGGCAGCTGCGGGATAACCTGGTCGACCGGATTCTCAGCATCGTTCCTGATGCGATCCTGAACGGCCCGGCTCCCGGTGAGCACCGGCTGCCGGGCAACGCGCACTTTTCCTTCCCCGGCTGTGAGGGCGATGCCCTGCTGATGCTGCTGGACGCCAAGGGCGTTGCCTGCTCGACCGGGTCGGCCTGCACGGCGGGGGTCGCCCAGCCGAGTCACGTGCTGCTCGCGATGGGGGCGGACAAGTTCAGGGCCCGCGGTTCGCTGCGGTTCACCTTCGGCCGGACCAGCACGCAGGCTGATGTGGACGCGCTGGGGACGGTGATCGGCGAGGTCGTGGAGCGGGCGCGGCGCGCGGTCAGGCAGGCGGCGCCGCCAGCTGCCGCATCGCAGGCCGGGCCGATCGCCGCGGCAGCCGCGTCATGACCGCCCTGCGCGTGCTCGCGGCAATGTCAGGTGGCGTCGACTCGGCCGTCGCCGCGGCCAGGGCGGCCGAAGCCGGTCATGAGGTCACGGGCGTGCACCTGGCGCTGTCGGCCAACCCGACCTCGTACCGGACGGGTGCCCGCGGCTGCTGCACCCTGGAGGACGCCAGGGACGCCAGGCGGGCGGCCGACGTGATCGGCATCCCGTTCTACGTCTGGGATATGGCCGAGCGGTTCGCCGCCGACGTAGTGGACGACTTCGTCGCGGAGTACGCGCGAGGTAACACCCCGAACCCGTGCCTGCGGTGCAACGAGAAGATCAAGTTCGCGGCGGTACTCGACCGGGCGGTGGCACTCGGCTTCGACGCCGTCTGCACCGGTCACCACGCCAGGCTCGTGCCGGTCGAAGACCGTGAGTCGGGCGACAGTGCTGGCCCGCTGGCTGGCGGGCTGACCGGCCAGGTTCGCCTGGCCCGCAGTGCGGATCCGGCCAAGGACCAGTCATATGTACTCGGGGTGCTCACGGCCGCCCAGCTGAGCCGGGCCATGTTCCCGCTCGGTGACAGCACGAAGGTGCAGGTGCGCGCGGAGGCGGCCAGGCGCGGCCTCGCGGTGGCCGAGAAGCCGGACAGCCATGACGTCTGCTTCATCGCCGACGGAGACACTCAGGGTTTTCTGACGAGCAAGCTGGGCGCCAGCCCTGGGCCGATCGTGGATCACGACGGCCAGGTCGTGGGCAGCCACCAGGGCAGCTACGGCTTCACGATCGGGCAGCGCCGTGGCCTGCGGATCGGCAGCCCGGCGGCGGATGGCCGGGCGCGGTACGTGCTCGACATCGAGCCGGTCTCTGGGACGGTCCGGGTCGGGCCGCCGGAACTGCTGGATGTCGATGAGATTGTCGCCGTCAGGCCGGTGTGGTCGGGGCGGGCGCCTTCCAGTGAGCCGATGGCGGCGGAAGTCCAGCTGCGCGCGCACGGCGAGACCTTCCCCGCGACCTGCTGGCTCGATGACGGCTCGCTGCGGATCAGGCTAGAACGCCCGGCTCGCGGCGTCGCCAGGGGCCAGGCCGCGGTCCTGTACGACGGAGACACCGTCCTCGGCTCAGGAACAATCTCCCAGACGGCCCTGGCCGATGCCGCACTGCCCGTCTCGGCGCGGTCCTGAGCCTCGCTAGCTGCACTTCACCCGTCTTTGCGCCATGTGAACACCCGTCTTGCGGCATTTGTGGTCACGAAATCCGTGGCAAGTCGAGACGACAGCGACTGATGGGCGGTTGGCCGGGGCGGCCGGAGCGGAGGCTGGGAGTGGTGCGGGGGTGATCGCTAGGATGTGGCAGTGAACCGTGACGTAGAGCCGTTTCCCTGGCCTGCGCAGAGCGCAACCGGCGTGGGCTCGATGCCGGGCACGAGCCCAGAAGAGGCGATCAGGGTTGTCCTGGGCGAGCTGCCCAACCTGCCGTACCTGCCCGAGCTTCCTGGCCGCGGGCCGGGCGCCGACCTTGTCGGTCGCACGCTGGCCATGCTGGTCGACCTGCCTTCGGAGACGACCGCCCGGGGCTGGCGCCTCGCCGAACGACGGGGCCGCGATCTCAGCCGGGCCAGCGGACTGCTGGAGCGTGACCTCGACGTGCTGGAGGAGGCGGCCGAGGGCTACAGCGGGGCCTTCAAGATCCAGCTTGCCGGGCCGTGGACGCTCGCCGCGGCGCTCGAGCTGACCCGCAGCATCGAGCCGGTGCTCGCCGATCAGGGGGCGGTGACCGACCTGACGGCCTCGCTCGCCGAGGGTGCGGCCAACCACGTTCGGGCAGTTCGCGGCCGACTGCCCGGCGCGGACCTCGTGGTCCAGTTCGACGAGCCGAGCCTGCCCCGGGTGCTGGCGGGCTCGGTCCCGAGCGCCAGCGGCCTTCGCCGGCTGGCCCCGGTCGATGTGACCGCTGCCGCCGAGGGCCTGCGCACGGTGCTGGCCGCGGCGCAGGCTCCGGCCCTGGTGCACTGCTGCGCGCCGGAGGTGCCGTTCGAGTGCCTGACCAGCGCTGGCGCCAGCGGGATCTCCTTTGACCTGAGCCTGCTTCGGCGCCGGGACGAGGACGCACTCGGCGAGGTGGCCGAGGCCGGGCTCGGCATTGCCATCGGCGCCGTCCCGGCAGTCGATGACACGCGGGACGGTTCCGCCTCGCGCCGGGACCGCGCCGCCGCGCGCCCGGACCGCGGTGAGGGCGCGGCGCGGGAGACAGCGGCCGCGGTCATCTCGCTGTGGCGGCGGATCGGGCTCCCGCTGGGGACGCTGACCCAGCAGGTGGTCGTGACGCCCGCGTGCGGGTTGGCCGGCGCGTCACCGGACCGGGCCCGGGCCGTGCTCGCGCAGTGCCAGGCGGCGGCCGGGCTGATACCCGAACTGATCGAGGAGGGAGTGCCGTGACCGGACCGGAGGAGACCGAGGCGGGGCTCACCGAGGCCGGGCTCACCGAG
>JADGPC010000384.1 GCA_017882645.1 Streptosporangiales bacterium
GAGCCGGCGATGCCGGTCGTGAGGGCGTCGGCGAAGCGAGTCGAGGTCACCTGGTCGTGCCGGCCGAACGTGATCAGAGTCGGCGCGCTGATCGCGCCCAGCGCCGCCGACGCGTCATGCGCCAGGACCGCCTCTGACTGCCGCAGGAACGCATCCACCGGCGGCATCGGGCGGCTGCGGACGAAATCAGCCAGCGAGTCCACGTAATCGGCCCGCGCCGCATACAGCTCCGGAGTGAGACACCAGGGCAGTATGCCCTTGATCACCATGTCGGTCACGCTGCCGAGGCCGTTCGCCATGATGCGCCATCCCTCGACCACCGCGCGCAGATAGGGATCGGTCTTCGGCCAGGCGCTGTGCAGCGACAGCGACATCACCCGGCCGGGATGCCTGGCGGCCAGCCACATGCCGGTCGCCGCGCCGAGCGAAAGGCCCGCGACGTGCGCCCGGTTCACGCCCGCGGCCTGCATGAACGCGGCGACGTCGTCGGCCAGCAGCTCGGTCGAGTAGCTGCCCTCCGGCTTGCTGGTCAGCCCGGCGCCGCGCAGGTCGACGGTGAAGCAGGTGAAGTGCCTGGCGTACTCGGCGACCTGGAACGCGTAGCAGGCCTGATCGGCGGCCAGGTAGGGGATCAGGACCAGCGGCTCGCCCTCGCCTTGCACCTCGTAGTAGATGTCGATGCCGTTCGCGTGCGCCGTTGGCATGGTGGTGTCCCTCCCGGAGCGCGGGCCCGGCGCGGGGCCGGCCCAGCGCGGCGCGGGCCCGGCGCGGGGCCAGCCCAGCGGTACCCATCTGCGGCTGATGACTCGATGCTCCCCCTTCCCGCCCGGATCCGCCAGGGCCAGCGTTTAGCTGGCCACGGAGGCGAGCAGCTCGGCGCGCGCCTGGTCCACGGCCGCCAGGATCGCGCCGCGCAGCACCGGGCCGCCCTCGCAGCTCGCCGGGCACTGCGCCTGGACGGCGCTGCCGGGCCGATGGCCGGTCCCGTCCTGGTCGAGATCGTGCCTCCGTCCAACATCGCGGTCGGCACGGTGCCGTGGGCCTGTCCGGATGGGTTGCCGCCGAGCGGGTGCACCGGATCAGCACGGCGGCCGACCCTGGAGTGGCGGCCAGCACTGGAGTGGCGGCCGGCACTGGCCCGGCGGGCGGGGACATCGACCGCATCCTGTCGGCCGCCGCCGGCCGGCCGCTGCTCATCGTGGTCCGCGACGCGCACCGCTACCCGGCCGCCCAATCCGTCACCCGGTCCATGCTCGCGGCGCGGCCCGACGCGGTCGTGGTCGAGATGGGACTACCGGTATGGCGTCCACCTGCACAGGCATATCTCGCTACATTTGGTGCAACACGTGCGAGCAGCCGGGCCGCGGCGGAGATACTTGGCCTGACTGCGGACCTGACACAAGAGGTGAGCGCCCATGGGCCAGATCGTCCTTGACCACGTCACCAAGGTCTATCCGGGCGGCGTCATGGGGATCGACGACCTGAGCCTGGATATCGCCGACGGCGAGTTCATGGTCCTAGTCGGGCCGTCCGGCTGCGGCAAGTCGACCGCGCTGCGATCGATCGCCGGACTCGAGGAGATCACCTCGGGCACGATCTCGATCGGCGCCCATGTCGTGAACGACCTGCCGCCCAAGGACCGCGACATCGCGATGGTCTTCCAGAACTACGCGCTGTACCCGCACATGACGGTCGAGCAGAACCTGGCTTTCGGGTTGCAGCAGCGCAGGACGCCGAAGGATGACATCCGGCGGCGCGTCATAGAAGTCGCCGGGCTGCTTGGCCTGGAGGAGTACCTCAAGCGCAAGCCCGCCGCCCTGTCCGGCGGCCAGCGCCAGCGGGTCGCGATGGGCCGGGCGATCGTCCGCGAGCCCAAGGCGTTCCTGATGGACGAGCCGCTGTCGAACCTGGACGCCAAGCTCAGGGTCTCAATGCGGGCGTCGCTGTCTCAGCTGCACGAGCGCCTCGGCGTCACCACCGTCTACGTGACGCACGACCAGGTCGAGGCGATGACGCTGGGGCAGCGGGTCTGCGTCATGCGCGACGGCAAGCTCCAGCAGGCCGACAGCCCGCAGGCGCTGTTCAACGCGCCGGTCAATCTTTTCGTCGCCGGGTTCATGGGGTCGCCCGCGATGAACTTCGCGACCGCTCGCCTCGTCCGCGACGACGGCGCGGCGGTGGTCTTCGCCGACCACCGGCTGCCGGTGCCCGACACGCTGCTGGCGGCCCGGCCCGGCCTGGCCGATTACTTCGACCGCGAGGTCATCCTGGGCGTCCGGCCGTCGGACTTCGAGGACGGCGACCTCGCCGACGCGTCGTGGCCGCGGATGGGGGCCACCGCGGACGTGACCGAGGCGCTCGGCAGCGAACTGCACGTCCTGTTCCGGGTCGACGCCCCGCCCGTCCAGCATGCGGCGCTCGGCGACGCGATAGCGGTCGAGGGCGAAGAGGGTGCGCTGCCGCTGACGGCCGGCAAGACCATGTGGACCGCCCGGGTCGCAGCCCGCAGCATGATCGCCTCGAGTCATTCGGTCGAGCTGGCCGTGGACACGTCCAACCTGCAGTTCTTCGATTGCGACTCCGGCTTGTCGATCGGTCGCCCCCAGGCTCTCGCCGCCTGACGGGCTGGACCTAGCGAGATCCTGGTCGTCTGTCAGTGAATATGACTGACAGACGACCAGGATCATGACGAACCGGCGATCATAGCGGCCGGAGCCGACCACGCCGGTCACTCGTCCACATCGACGATGACGAACGAGTCCGTCATCCACAAGCTGACCGGGCGTCATCGACGATCCGCCCGTGGCGGGCAATGCTGCGGTCATGGTTGCCCGGCTGTCGAGCGAGTGTCGCGAGCTGATTGATCAGCAGCGCGGCATAGTGGCGCGCTGGCAGATCTCGGCCTGTGCGTCTGACCGGTACGCAGCGGACGGACTGCTGCGGCAGGGCAGGTGGCAGGCCTTGTACCGCGGGGTCTACGCCACCTACACGGGACGACCGTCGCGAACGGGCATGCTATGGGCAGGCGTTCGCCGCTGCGGGCCTGAGGCGGCGCTCAGCCATTTCTCCGCCGCGGAACTAGACCGGATCGCGGACGAGCCGAGCGATGCCATTCACGTGAGGATCCCGGAAACGGTGCGGATCAGGTTCTCCCGGAGCGAGTTCAGCGGCGGGCTGCCCCGAATCTTCCTGCACCGATCATCAAGGATTACCTCCGCACGTCACCCAGCCAGGACGCCGCCCAGAACTCGTGTCGAGGAGACTGTTCTCGACCTGACCGACGTGGCGCGGAGCTTCGACACCGCCTTCTCCTGGCTGAGCACCGCGTGCGGTCGCCGCCTCGTCACCCCGGACCAACTCCGCACCGCGGCCCGTTCCCGGGCCAGGATGCGCTGGCGCGGCGACGTACTCGAGGCGCTGGATGAAATCGTCGAAGGCGTCCTGTCGAATCTGGAGCGCCATTTCCTGCGGAATGTCGAGCGGCCGCACGGACTCCCGAGACCCCGCCGCCAGGCACGCAGACGGCGAGGGTCCAGGTCAATGTACTTGGACAACGCTTACGAGCAGTTCGGCCTCGATGTCGAGCTCGACGGCCTCGCCTCGCATCAGGCCGAGACCCGCTGGCAGGACATCCACCGCGACAACTATCTCGCCGGTACCGGGACCATTACCCTGCGCTACAACTGGGCGGACGTGACCAGGCGGCCTTGTCAGGTTGCCGCGGAGATCGCGCTGGTGCTGCGGAGCCGTGGCTGGACCGGCACCCTCCGTGCCTGCCCGCAGTGCGGCCAGGGAGTCTCATGATCCTGGTCGTTAGTCAGCGGATATCACGGAGAATCGTCCAAGTTCTGACCTGCGCCCGCGGGGCGGGGGGCGGGGGCGGGGGACTCGGGCTGGGACTCGGGCTGGGGCTGGGGCTGGGGAGCGGGGTTACCAGCGGTTCCGGTGCACGACCTCGTCGAAGGGCCGGCGATCGGGCACGCTGATCGGCGTCAGCGGACGGCCGGCCGGGTAGCCGAGCGAGATCAGCAGGTCGCACGTCTTGTCGGCCGGGTAGCCGAGCAGCTGGCGAGCCAGGTCCTGATCGCCGACGGCCGAGTGGCAGCTTCCGATGCCCAGGCCGGCCGCGGCCAGCATGATCGACATCGCGGCCTGGCCGAGATCGAACTGAACCCGGCCCGCCTTGGCGTCGTCGGCCGCGGTGATCAGCGCGATGGTCGCGGCTGAACTGGCGATGTGCCGGCCGCCGAACCAGACATCGGCGAGCCTCCGGAGCTCGTCGTCGCCGGTCACGGCGATGAAGTCCCAGGGCTGGCTGTTCTGCGACGACGGAGACCGGCGGGCGGCCTCGAGTATCTGGTCAAGATCTTCCGCGGAAACCCGCGCCCGCGAGTACTGCCGCACGTTGCGCCGGGATCTGATCGCGTCCCAGGCGCTCATGTCGCCGGAGGTCACTGCCTGCTCGCCGCCGATCCCATCCTGTAACGCCATCTCCTGATCGCCTCCGCCTGACAAGGCCGCCCCCCGCCTCGCGCCGCCGGACCGTGCCCTGCGGTCAGCCGCGCCTACCGGTCACCCGGGCCTACCGGTCACCCGGGCGCTCGAGCAGGAGCTGATGAACGTCGAGATAGCCGGCCAGAAATCCCGCCTCCGAATAGGCGAGGTACAGGTCCCACATGCGCCGGAATGGCCGGGTGAACCCGAGTCTTTCGACCTCGTCTTCCGCGGCGGCAAACTGGATCCGCCACTGCGACAGCGTCCGGGCGTAATGCTGACCCATCGCCAGATCCGACGTTACCCGCAGTTTCGTGTGTCCCGCTAGCGCATCAGCAATCGCTTGCATTGACGGGATCTGGCCGCCGGGAAAGATGTACTGATGAATCCAGGTCTGACCATTCATGGACTCGATCATCCGGTCGTGCGGCATGGTGATCGCCTGGATGCCCGCGCGTCCGCCGCGGTCAAGCAGCCGGTCGATCGTGCGGAAGTACTCCGGCCAGTAGCTGGCCCCTACCGCCTCGATCATCTCGACGCTGATGACGGCGCCGAAGCTGCCTTCCGCCTCGCGGTAGTCGCGCAGCTGCACGTCGATCCGGTCGGCCAGCCCAGCAGCGGCCGCCCGCCTGGTCGCTGTTTCCCACTGGGCGCGGGAGATGGTCAGCGAGGTGACGTCAGCTCCTCGCCGGGCCGCGCGCAGGGCCAATTCGCCCCACCCGGTGCCGATTTCCAGCAGCCGGGTGCCTGCACCGACACCGGTGATGTCGAGCAGCCGGTCTATTTTGCGGCACTGTGCCTGCTCGAGCGATTCCCCGGCCCCGAATAGCGCGCTGGAATACGTCAGGGTCGGATCCAGGAATAGGTCGAAGAAGTCATTAGACAAGTCATAATGGCGCTCGATGTTGCGCCGTGCCCCATCGACGGTCGCGTCCTCGGACCGGGGGCGGCGCGGGATGTACCACCGCCTGAACGCCTGCAGCGGAGCGGGAACCAGGTCGGGCAGGTGCGCGGCCAGCACGGCGAACAGGCCAGGCAGGTCGTCGCTGTCCCAGTCGCCGGCCATGTAGCTCTCGGCGAAGCCGGCCGTCTCGCCGCCGACCCTCGCGAAGAAGGCGTCCGGGTTCCGCAGCCGGATGGCCGGCGCGCCGGGACCGCCTGCTCCGGTCGCGGTGCCGTCGGGCATCTCGATCCTGATCGGCAGCCTGCCGCTCATCCTGGTGACCAGCGTCCGCGCGATCCGGGACCTGGCCCCGCCTGGCCGGACGGCCGGGATGGCAGGCCCGGCCCCGTTAACCACAAGCGACGGCCTGGCCGACGTAGTTGCTGTCATCACTGCACGCCCTTCTGGGGTCGGTGAGCTGGCCGCGGCAGCACAGGCAGCCGGCGCGCCAGCAACTTGATCGCCTGCCAGCGGATAAGCGCGGGTACTCGCCATGACGCCCACGGAAACCGGAGCGAGTAGCCGACCAGCCGCCATGCCGTGACGGGCCGCCTCGTCCCGCGAACGCCGGCGACGAGGGCCGGCTCGCCGTCCAGGTCGAGGGTCACCGCGAGCCTCAGCCGCTCCCCCGGTTCCGGCAGGCGCAGCCGGTAGCGGCCGGAAACCGGCAGGAACGGCGAGACGTAGAACTCCTTGTCGGCCTCTGACCGGCCGCGCTGGTCTGGTTGAAGCAGGTAGACATGCCGCTGGGAGTAGGTATTGTGCACCTCGGCGAGGACCGCCGCCAGCGCTCCGTCGGCGCGGTAGCACCAGAAGACACTGATCGGGTTGAAGACGTAGCCGAGCACCCGGGCGCTCGCGAGCATGAGCACCCGGCCGCCGCTCAGGTCGATGTCATGGCGCCCGAGGTAGGCCTCGACATTCGACCTGATCGACGGGGCGGCGCGATCGCCGAGGTGGTCTTCCACCCGGAAGGCCGCGAGCGGGCGGATGGCCAGCGGCAGCCGCGGCAGATGATCGAGGTCGGTGAGCCACAGATAGCTGCGGTAGGTGAACGCGCGACGCACCTGGGCGGTCCTGACATGGGTGATCGCGCACGGGTAGAGCACGGGACTGACGTCGCTCACCAGGTGCCCCCCAGTGACCCGGCCGCGGTCACCGCCGAGCGGCACCCGTCCTCGTGGAAACCCCAGCCGTGGTAGGCGCCCGCGAAGGCGAGCATGCCCGAGTTGAGCTCGCCCAGCCGTCGCTGGGCGGCCACCGACTGCCGCGTGTAGAGCGGGTGCTCGTAGCGCATCCTGTCGATTACGCGCTCGGGCCTGACCTGGTCAAGCGTGTTCAGCGTGACGATGTAGCCGACCGGCTCGGTCAGCCGCTGTAGCCGGTTGAGGTAGTAGCTGACGTGCACCTTGTCGGCCGACCCGGCGCAGTCGGAGAGCAGGTAGTTCCAGGACGAGCGGACCGCCGGGCTGCGCGGCAGCAGCGACTCGTCGGTGTGCAGCGCGACCTCGCTCGCGGAGTAGCTGAAGGCCCCCAGCACCTCGCGCTCGGCCCGGGTCGGCGCGGCCAGCAGCGCGAGCGCCTGATCGGGATGGGTGGCCACGACCGCCGCGTCGAACCAGCCGGCTTCGCCGTTCGCATCGGTCACCTCGACCCCGCCGTCGGCGCGCCGCACCGCGCGAACGGGAACGCCGCTGCGGACCGAGGTGATCTGCTTGGCGATCTGCTCGACGTAGGTCTTCGAGCCGCCGACGACGTGGCGCCATGACGGCGCCCGGCCCAGGGTCAGCATGCCGTGGTTGTCCAGGAACTCGAACAGGTACCGGGCCGGATAGGCCCGGGCGTCACCTGGCGAGCACGACCAGACGGCCGCGATAAGCGGCGCCACGAAGTGCCCGGTGAAGTAGCGGCTGTAGCCTCCGGCGGTCAGGAAGTCGCCCAGCGTCAGGGAATCCGGGTCCGGCGAC
>JADGPC010000385.1 GCA_017882645.1 Streptosporangiales bacterium
ACGACAGGATCTCGCGCCCCTGCTCGTCGACGCCGAATGGAAGCGGCGCGCCGGTGAACCCGGCGTCGCGCAGGTGGGCCAGGTACGCCTGCACGGTCAGGCTGAACGGCCGCAGCGGCCGCCGCACCGTGTCCCCGATCCGCACGATCCCCTGGGTGACGCCATCCCCGGTCAGCAGCTCGCCTTCGCTCATACGACAGCAGGCTAGCTTCCGCCCCGCACCGGCTCACGGCGCTGGCAGGGCAAGCAGTGTCGCTAGCGGTATGGGCTCGCAGGAGAGCACTGGGCGGCGGCTGTCCTGTCGGTGGCCGTACCAAAGATGGAGGACTCCGCCACGGACCTGGGCGTATGCGCGTGGCGGTGTTCGGATCCCAGACCAGGGCTGGTGAGTAGCCTCGTCGATGAAATCCTGGAGTTCTTCAAGTGCCTGGGCGGCGACACCGGCGATGCGCTGCTCATCAGTCACGCCGTGGGCATCAAAGCTGTCCCGCACGTAGGTGCCCGATTCTCCTGTCTGCTAGGTTCCCGCCTGGCCTGGGAACCAGCCGCCTTCCGCTGAGTAACACAGCATCCCGCCCTCGGCGCGGACATGGAAGCCAGCCGGGACGACGGCGGCCAGCCGGTCGGCGAGAACGGCAGTGAGCTTGTCGAGGTTCATCGGCACACCTGACGAGATCAACGGGAACGGCCCGGCGGACGAGCTCCAGGCGGTCGGCAGGGTCCTGCACGCGGCCACCGTACGTCAGGAGGACAGGCAGGCGGCTATCTGTATGCTCCCCAGAACACTCGTCGCCAGAATCTCCGGGTCGCCATGAGCCGGAACTTGCTCGGCCAGGGCAGCCGGGGATACAGACGATGTATGCACAGGTCCGCGTCACCTGCGTCACCCGGCAGCAGGCAGTCGCCAGGGCAGTCACCCCAGCAGTGCTGACAGTGGCGGGTGCCGGGCACGGCGATCCTCCAGGGTGCTAGCAAGTTCCGCGCAGCTATCGGTCTGCGCCCGGACGATTCCGACCGGGTTAGCTGTCTCCCAGCCAGGCGGCCCGCTGCCGTTCCATCTTGGCTCTTTCCGTGGCGGGATGCTCTGTGCTCCGAGCGCCACGGCTTGATCACGCTCACCCGCGGTCAGGTAATAGTGTCCGGTACCCGGGAAACGCTGCTGTCCGGCCGGCTCGCCGGGCTCCGGCGGCCGGGCGGAATCTGTGCGAGCATCCCTGGGTGGCACCAGACGGGATCTTTATCCGGCCTGCCGAGGACGGCGACCGCCGTTCGCTCGCCGAACTGCTGGCCGCGGTGGCCGCCGAACGCGACGGAATCGCCGCCGAGCCGCCAGTCGATGTGGACCGGCTGGCGGCCCGCTGGGAAATCGACGGCACGCTGGTCGCGGTCGCCGAAGGTGTCGTCGTCGGCGAGGTGCGCGTCGATCCGAGCTGGATGGGCTTCGCCGAAATCGGGATGATGGTGGCGGCCGGCTGGCGTGGTCGCGGAGCGGGAACCGCGCTGGTAGCAGCCGCGGTCGACTGGGCGCGAGCACGTGGCCTGCACAAGCTGGCCCTCAGCGTCTTCCCTCACAACGACGCGGCGATCGCCCTGTACCGGAAGTTCGGCTTCGTGGAAGAGGGACGGCTCGTGCAGCACGTCCGGCGGTCCGATGGTGAACTCTGGGACCTGATCGAGATGGGGCTGCAGCTCTAGCAGCCTGGCGTCATCAGCGAGCGAGGACTTCCCAGCCGGACCGACTCAGCTCGTAAATGACTGCGCTGTTCTCGGTGCCGCCGGCGGGATCGGGCGCGGTGCCAGCCAGGGTGGCGACCTGGATCAGGCCCGACTTCTCCAGCACGCGCCTAGAGCCCCAGTTGTCGGCCACCGTTTCCGCGACGACGCGCTGAACGCCGAACTCCGTAAAGCCTTTGGCAATCAGAGCACGGGACCCCTCAGTCGCGTATCCCTTCCCCCAGGCGGACCGGCGCAGGCGATAACCGAGCTCGGCCACGCCGTCCTCGTCCCAGCCGGGAGGCGAGTCGGCGTCCGGCAGCGGCGGCCTGAAATGGAACCAGCCAAGGAACTGGCCCGTCGCTGTCTCCTCCGCGGCCCAGAAGCCGAGCCCTTCGAACCGCTCGTAGTAGCCAAGGAACGTCGGAATGATTCTGGTCCGCACCGCTTCACGGTGAGTCGGCTTGCCGCCGTAGAGGTAGCGCATGACCTCCGGATCGCTGTTCAGCTCGAAGAGGTTGTCCTCGTCCGCCACGGTGAAACGACGGAGGGTCAGACGATCGGTCGTGTGGAAAACCTGCATCCGGGGACCTTACCGCTCATCCCGATGCCGCTGGACGGCCGTGTCTCGCTCTTGCGCTGATCGCGGCTTTACGCGGCTTGAGGCGGCCCAAGAACCGAGGGCCGGCCACGCCGGCGGGCTCGCAGTTCGAGGACGATCAGGACTACGCCCTGGGCCATGACCAGGGTGGTGACTACCGCAGCCAGCAGGCCGGTGGCGGCCTGAGTTCCGCTCACGAAGTTGTACAGCCCGTGCCAGATGATGACCAGCAGGATGCTCCCGCCGGACCGGTTATACAGCCAGGTCAGGATCACCGCGCCGCAGGTCAGCCCGAGCAGCATGCCAACGTATTGGACTGGGCTGAAGTCCCGGTAGGCGGCGATTACGAGGAACTGCGGCAGGTGCCACAGGAACCACAGGACGGCCAGGATGAGCGAACTGGTCAGCGGGCTGAAGCGGCGCTGCAACTGCGGCAGTGCGTATCCGCGCCACCCGGTCTCCTCGCCCAGAGCGCCGACGAAGGTAATCAGCAGCAGCACGCCCACCAGCCCGATCGCCGGAGTTCCGCTGAACTGTCCGAAAGCGGCTGCGCTCGGCAGCGCTTTTCCGGCCGCGGCCATCGCGATCAGCGCGAGCACGAGGAAGCCAGCCGGGCTGAGGGCCGCCAGCCACCAGCGCACGGGAACCCGCCACCGGACCAGCCGCGCCAGCAGGTCACGTACTCCCGGCCGTCCCATGGTCCAAGCGGTCACCACGACCGCCGCGATCGCCGGCGCGAGCAGCATCGGATAGTGGGTAGGCCAGCCCTCGCCGCGGCGGATGACCAGGTGAGCAACCGCAAGCGGGATGGCCCACGACCAGCTCAGCGCATAGGCGAGCACGAAGAAGACGATCAGGCCCCTGACATCGAGCCGCGAACTGCCGCGCGTAATCTGCGGCCGCTCGCCGATGGCAGTCATTCCTGCCCCCTCACCTGCGGTCCGGATTTCATCCTCGGTCATGCGCGGGGGCAGAACACCGGCCCAACGTCATCCTTTCCGGGCCAAACGTCCCAGGCGGCGGTCGCGGTACGGGCGTCGGTCAGGCGAGGTCGGTCACGGCGCACACGCAGAACTCGTTGCCCTCGGGATCGGTCATCACAACGAAGTCGTCGCCCGGATCGCGTACATGACGGACGACCGTGGCGCCGAGTCCGGTCAGCCGCTCGACCTCAGCGGCCTGGTCGTCGCTGTAAAGGTCAAGGTGCATCTGGTTGCGGGCGCTCACCGGCGTGGCCGCTAGCTGCAGCGAGATACTGACATGCTCACCGCGCAGCACGCGGAAATCGTCACCGTCGGATTCCGACGGCGGAACCAGGCTCAGCGCCTGAGACCAGAACCTGGTCATCAGCTCCATGTCCGCGCAGTTGATCACCGTGCTGCCAAGCCGGATTGCCACGTCGAGAACCTCCTTCAGCGACCGCGCTAGACCTAAGATCACGCCATGACCGTCGGATCTGAGCAGACCCGGCTCGTGGTCCTGCGCGGCAATTCCGGCGCCGGCAAGAGCACGGTAGCGAAGGCCCTGCGTGCGTCCTGCGGCCGCGGTATCGCATGGGTGTCGCAGGATCTCATCCGCCGGACCATCCTGATGGAACGGGACCGGCCCGCCGGAGCGAACATCGGCCTGATCGATCAGGTCACCCGCTACTCACTCGACCATGGATACCACGTTGTCCTGGACGGCATCTTCTACGCCGACCGGTACGAGCAGATGCTGACCGGACTCGCCCGCGACCACGCCGGCCGCTCCAGCTTCTATTACCTCGACGTGTCGGTCGACGAGACGCTCCGTCGCCACAGCACCCGGCCGGAGGCCGCCGAGATCGCGCCAGAAACGATGCGCACCTGGTACCGCTCAAGGGATCTCCTGGCGACGACCCGCGAGCACGTCATCCCCGAGGGCAGTACCCTCCAGCAGACCATCGATCTCATCCTGACGGGCACTGGCCTGCTCCAGGCTGAGCATCGTCAGCCCTGATCGCGAGGGTTCATTCTCGGCCCGGGGGCTTCGTGTTAGCTCAGACGTCCGCTGGCGTACCGGCGCTGAGCGCCAGCAGCCGGGTCCCGTTCGGACCCAGTCGCTCCAGGACGTGATACGCCATCTCGGCGATCACGTGCTGGCAGTCGTGGACGGGCACGGCCACACGCGGCCGGACCACGCGCAGCCACTCGATGGCCTCGGCCATGTTCAGCCACGGCGCGCCGACCGGGAGGGCGAGCACTTCCACCGGCCGGTCAGGAACCGTGAGGGCATCGCCGGCGTAGAAGAACCTGTCCGCGATCAGGAAGCCGACGTTGGGCACGTTCGGGAGGTCGGGGTGAATCACGGCATGCTCGTTGCCGTAGACGCGAACCGGCACGCCCAGATCCACCTCGTCGCCGGCGTGAACGGCTTCCGCCTTGACGCCAGCGTCGGCCAGCGCGGCGGCGCTCGCGACATCGCTGACGATGCGCGCACCAGGATTGGTGGCCAGCAATGCCTGCAGCCGCCCGATGTCGAGATGGTCGTCGTGAACATGAGTGACGAGGATGCCGGTCAGGCCGCTGAGCGTCTCCAGTCCGGTCGAGAAGCAGCCAGGATCGACGAGCAGCCTGGAGCCGGCCTCGGTTGCCAGCACGCAGCAATGGCCGAACTTCTGCAACTTCACTCAGTAACCTTGGCACAGTCCCTCTGACATGGGCGGATGCCACGAGCAGGGATCAGTCCCCGGCCAGTTCCTCCGGCGTCAGCGGCCGGAGCACGCAGAACTCGTTTCCGTCCGGATCGGCCATAACGACCCAGCTGACCTCGGCGCCCTGGCCGACATCGACGCGCCGGGCGCCCAGGCCCTCGAGCCGGGCGACCTCCTCGGCCTGGTCCTCGGGCCGCAGGTCAAGGTGGAGGCGATTCTTTCCGCCCTTCACCTCCGGAACCCGCAGGAACAGAAGATCGGGGACGACCCCGTCCTCCCGGCTGCCCGCCGGCGGCTCGATCGCGACCTCGTCGTCTTCCTCGAACGTGCGGCGCCAGCCCAGCGCGGCCTGCCAGAACCCGGCCAGCGCGGCTGGATCCGTCGAGTCGACGCAGAGGCACTGGATGCGAATGCTCATGCAGCCGACTCTGTCGGCTTCGTCCCGCTCGTGTCCACCGCTTTTCCCGCTCATAGACCGCACCGGAGTCCCGCTGACCTGCGCCTATTCCTCGCCGGAGAAGCGCTCCCAGGCAGACTGGCGGGTCATGTCCATAGCGGCTCCGATCCTGGTCCAGGTGATTCCGCGCGATCGCGCCTGCCGCACCCAGATGCCCAGCTGCTGCTCCACCGAGGCGCTCGCAGCGGCGATCTTGGGCAGCGTCGCCAGCAGGTCGTCATCCGAAACTCGCTCCTCCCAGCTCGGCGGCTTCGGCATCTCGGCGGGCTCGCTGGCCGTTCCCTCGGACTCGCTGGCTGTAGTCTCGGGCTGGCTGGCCAGGATCTCCATGCACAGCCCCACGCACTCGTTGCAGATGAAGACGCCGGGCCCGGCGATCATCTTCTTCACTTCTGCCGTCGGCTTGTTGCAGAAGGTGCAGGCGACTGTGACCGGCGCCGCGCTGGTTGCTGCCACTGGCGTTCCCTTCATCGCTCAGCTTGTCAGGCGTTACCTTACGCCGTCAGGTGCACCCTGACAACTATCAGCCGGGCGACTCAGCCGCGTGTGCCAGTGACGTGGGCGAACTGCCGCTGGTGCTCGCTGATCAGCCAGTCGGCCGCCATCCGCGGATCCCGCGGCTCGTCCCCTTGCTGCAGGCTGACCAGGTACGCGATATCGGCCTCGACGCGGCGGAGGAACTCCGCGGCGTCGGCTACGGTGCCGTGCCCGGGGATGACCCGGACCACGGGCAGCGCGGCCAGGCGGTTCAGGCCAGCCAGGTAGTCCCCGACCGGATCGGCCTGGTCGAGATCGAGCAGCGGGATCTCGATGTCGGAGCACATGTCCCCGGCCACGAGCGTTCCGCTGTCGGGCAGGAAGACCGCGCTATGGCCCGGCGCGTGCCCCTGATGCGTCACCACCAGCGCCGAAGGCCCGTCCCACGCGATGGCGTCGGCAGCCGGTCCGAGCGGAGTGAGCCGCCCGAAAAGATCCAGGTCATGGCCGGGCGCCGACATCTCTGCTGCCTCGATCAGGCCGCTGCGCTCGCGCCCGGCGACGGCGACGGCCAGCGGCGAGGCGTATCTCGGCACGTCAGCCCCCAGACCGGAACTCCACAGCACGTGATCCCAGTGCGGGTGCGTGGCGAAGCCTGCCCGCGGCCGCAGCGACAGCCGGCCGAGATCCGCGGCCAGGCCGGCTAGCTCCCCGAGCGTGACCGCCGGATCGATGACCAGGCAGCCGCCGTCAGCACCGCGAACGACCGTGCTGTTGGTCACGTAAAGATCTCCGGTGGCAACGAAAATACCCGCGCTGATCTCGGTAAGCCGGTCCATGTGTCTGGCGTATCACAACGCCCGCGCGCCGGCGCCGGCCCGCCACATTCGCTCGTACAGACCGCCGCCGGCGGCCAGCTCGTCATGAGTTCCGCGCTCGATCACCCGGCCGCGGTCCAGCACGATGATCTCGTCAACCTGGTCGAGACCGTCGAGGTCGTGGGTGATCAGCAGGACCGCGCGCCCGGCCGTGACGGTCAGCAGATCAGCCGCCAGCGACCGGCGGCCGTCGGGATCGAGGTGAGCTGTCGGCTCGTCGAGAATGAGGACCGCCGGATCGGCCAGCAGCGCCCTGGCCAGGGCGATCCGCTGACGCTGACCACCGGAGACCGCTACCCCGCCGGGGCCGGCCCGCGTCTGGAGACCGTCCGGCAACGAGCCGATCCAGTCGAGCAAGCCGACCCTGGCCAGCACGTCAGCCAGCTCGGCGCGAGTCGCCGCCGGCCGCGCGAGCCGCAGGTTCTCCGCGATGCTGGCGTCGAAGATGTGCGGGTCCTGCGGGCAGCCGCCGATCACCGACCGGACGTCGTCAGCGCGGTAACTGGCTAGCTCGTGGCCGCCCAGGGTGGCCGAGCCGCCCGCGAGCTCACGGAACCGGAGCAGGATCGCGGCGACGGTCGACTTCCCGGCGCCGTTAGGGCCGACTAGGGCGATCCGGCGGCCGGGCGGCAGGTCCAGGCTGACGCCGTCGACAGCGAGCGGGCCGTCCGGCCGGTAGCGCATCTGAGCGCCGCGCAGGCTGATCGTGAAATCGCCCGCCGGCAGCGGCCGGGGCGCGGGCGGATCCGTGACCGGGTCCGGCGCTTGCAGCACCTCGGCGATCCGGCTCGCGCTCCGCCTCGAGTGGCTCAGCGCGGTGGCCGCCGCGGGCAGCACGGTGACCGCCTCGAACGACGCCAGCGCGGTCAGGGTCAGCACGGCGAGTGGCACTCGGCTCAGGACGCCCGAGCTGACCGCCGCGACGCCGAGCAGCAGAACTCCCCACAGCGTCAGGCCCGCGGTCAGGCTGGCCAGCCCGGTGCCCAGGCCGGACGCCGCGGCGGAGCGCCTGGCCAGCCTGGCCAGCTCCCGGTTAGCCGTCTCGGCCCGGCCGAGCGCGATGTCCTGCGCTCCGAACGCGTGCAGGTCGGCGGCACCAGCGAGCGCGTCATTCAGGGCCGCGCCGAACTGGCCGCGCGCTGGTGCCGTGCGCTGGGCAGCCGTCCGCTCTGCGGATAGCGCCAGTACCGGCACGAGGACGCCGCCGGCCAGCAGCCCGGCCGCCAGCAGCAGGCCGGCCGAGCTGAGCAGCGCCAGGCAGGCCAGCACCGCGGCAGCGCCGACGAGTGCCGCCGCCAGGGGGGGTGTGATCCCGCGGATGAACAGGTCCTGGGTGGCATCGACATCGCTGACCAGCCGGGTAAGCAGGTCGGCCGACCGGAAGGCCGGCAGCCCGGCCGGGGCGAGCGCGTCGAGCCGGCGCCAGATGGCGACCCGGACCTGGGCGAGTACCCGGAAGGCGACGTCGTGGGAGGCCAGCCGCTCGGCATACCGGAAGCCAGCGCGCCCGATGCTGAGCCCGCGGACGGCGACGACCGCGACGGACAGCGCGGCGATGTCGGGATGCTGCGAGGCCCTGGCCAGCAGGAACCCCGAGACGGCCAGCAGTGCGACGCCGCAGCCGGTCGCCATCGCACCCGCCCCGGCCGCAATCAGCAGCCGGCTGCGCAGCGGCCGGGCCAGCCGCAGCAGGCTGAGCAGCGGACTAAGCGCCGCACCAGTCCGTGCCGCAGCGGGATCCGCCGGCCCGGACCGTTCCCTGACGCTCGTCATGTCGCCCGCGGGGCAGCGGCTGGCACCCTGGCCTCCCGACGGGATGCTGGCGCGAGCTCGGTAACAATGCCGCCGTGTACGGCGAGCTTCCGGCCCGAGCCGAGCACGCCGGCCTCGCGGTGGGTGACCAGGATGACCGTCCGCTCGCCAGTCAGGGCGCCGATCGCTGCGTCCACGTCGGCCGCGCTGGCCGGGTCAAGGTGCGCGGTCGGCTCGTCGAGCAGCAGCAGCGGCGCCGGGCGCAGGAACAGCCGGGCGAGCGCGATCTTCTGCCGCTGGCCGGCCGACAGGCGCAGGGCCCGTTCGTCCAGCACCGTGCCGTACCCGTCGGGGAGGTCGGAGATGAAGTCAGCTGCGCCGGCCAGGGCCGCCGCCCGCTCGACCGCCGCTCTCGGTGCTCCGCGGTCCCCGAGCGCGATGTTCTCGGCTACCGACCACGGGAACAGCGCGGGGTGCTGCGGCAGCCAGCCGACCTGACCGCGCCACAGCTCGACCGGGATGGCGTCCAGGTCGTCGGGCCCGACCAGGACAGACCCGCCTGCCGGACGGAGGAACCTGAGCAGGACGGCCAGGATGGTCGATTTTCCCGCGCCGTTCGGACCGGTGAGCGTGATCTGGTCGCCCGGGCTGATGGTCAGGTCGAGGTGATCGATGACCGCCCTCGGCCGGCCGGGATAGGCCACGCTGACCCCGTTGAAGGTAATGGTCTGGGACCGGAGGTCAGGAACGGCCCGGGCCGGCCCCGCCCGGCCGCGCGGGACGTTCGTGTCGAGGATCTCGAACACCCGGCCCGCCGCGGTGATCCCGTCCGCGCTGGCATGGAACTGCGCGCTCGCGTTGCGCAGCGGAAGATAAGCCTCGGGCGTGAGCAGCAGCACGAGCAGCGCCGTCGGGTAGCCCAGGTGCCCGTACAGCAGCCGCAGCCCGACCTCGACCGCGACCAGGGCCGTCGCCAGCGATGCCGACAGCTCGAGCACGAGGGCCGACAGGAACGCGATCCGGAGCGTGGCCAGCACGCTGGCGCGGTACTCGCCGGTCACCTCGGCGATCACCCGCTCCTGTGCCGCCGCGCGGCCGAAGACCTTGAGCGTGGGCAGGCCCTGGACGACGTCGAGGAAGTGCCCGCTCAGCCGGGCCAGAAGCTGCCAGCTGCGGCCGGTCTGCGCCTTCGTCTGCAGGCCGACGAGCACCCCGAACAGCGGGATCAGGGGCAGCGTCACCGCGATGATCAGGCCCGAGATCCAGTCGGCCGACGTCACCGTGACCAGGACAGCGGCCGGCACGGCGACGGCCAGCATCAGCTGGGGCAGGTACCGGGCGAAGTACGGATCGAGTGAGTCGAGGCCGGCGGCCGCTAGCGTCGTGATCTCACCCGGCCGCTGGCGCCCGAGCCAGGCCGGCCCCAGATCCAGGGCATGCCGGGTCAGCCCGGAGCGCAGGCGCTCCTTGACCGCGGCCGCTCCGCGCAGCGCCGCCACCTCCCCGGCCTGGACCGCGGCGGCGCGCCCGACCACGACGGCCAGCAGGGCCACGAGGCTTGCGCGCAGGGCTGCGGCGCTGCGGCCGGCTGCCGCGCTCGCCAGGACGTGGGCGAGCAGGCCGGCCTGGGCCAGGATCAGGACAGTGACCACCAGGCCGAGCAGGGCCGTGACGATCAGGTAGCCGCGGGCCGGGCCCGACTCGGCCAGCAGCCGCCGCCCCGTGGTTCCTGGCCCCGTCGTTCCTGGCACTGCGCTAACGGCCGTCGCTCGCCGGCTCCGGACCGCCGTCGGCTTGCGCATAGACGGTCGGCGCGAGGCCGACCTCGCGCGCGGTGAAGGCGCGCTCGCGCCTGATGTCGCGGGTGAACGCCACCCACCAGGTCAGCACCGCCCCGATCCGGTTCCGGAACCCGGTGAGGAACGCGATGTGGATGAACAGCCAGAACACCCAGCCGACGAATCCGCTCAGGTTCAGTCGACCGGCCGAGACGACCGCGCGGCCTCTGGCGATATAGGCGGCCGAGCCGAGATCGCGGTACCGGAACGGGCCGCCCTGGTCCTGGCCGGTTACCTCCCGCCTGATCCTGCGGCCCGCGTAGTGCCCGGCCTGCATCGCGACCTCGGCGACGCCGGGCAGCTTGCCCAGGCTCATGATGTCGCCGACGACCGAGATCTCCGGGTGGCCGGCGATCGTCAGGTCATCTCGGACGAGAATGCGCCCGGCCTTGTCCTGATCGGCTCCGGTCGCCTTGGCCAGCGCGGTCGCGAACGCCGGCGCGGCCACGCCGGCCGTCCACAGCACCGTGGCGGCGTCGAAAGTCGACTCGTTGCCCTGGCGGTCGGCCACCTTGAGCCCGCCCGGGTAGATATCGGTGACGATCGAGCCCATGTGCAGCTCGACGCCCAGCGACCGGAGAGCATCGCTGGTGCGGTGGGACAGCTTGTCGCCGAAGGATGCCAGCGGCTCGGTGCCGCCGTCGAACAGCAGGACCCGGCAGTCCTCCGGGTGAGCGTGCCTGAATTCCTCGTGCAGCGTCTTGGTCGCCAGCTCGCGGATCTGGCCCGCCAGCTCGACGCCTGTCGGTCCCGCGCCGACCAGGGCGAAGGTCAGCCACCGGCTCCGCTCGGCGGCGTCGGACGCGGTCTCCGCCATCTCGAACGCGCCGAACACCCGGCGCCTGATCGTCAGCGCGTCGGCGACCGTCTTCATCCCGGGTGCCAGGGTCCTGAACTCGTCGTGGCCGAAGTAGGACTGCTCGACCCCGGCGGCCACGATCAGGTAGTCGTAGTCCGCCTCAAGCCGGGATCCGAGCGGCCGGTGGCAGATCACCTTGCGCGCCGCCGCGTCCACGTCGACGGCTCGCGCCATCACGCACTCGACGTTCGCCTCGTGCCGCAGTATCCGGCGCAGCGGTGCGGTGATCTGGCCTTCCGACAGGATGCCCGTCGCGCACTGGTACAGCAGCGGCTGGAAGAGATGGTGCTCGCTCTGGTCGATCAGCGTGATCGCGAACGGCCCGCGGCGCAGCGCCCGGACCGCGAACAGGCCGCCGAATCCGCCGCCGACGATCACGACACGGTGCCGCGACTTGCTGTCCATTCCCCGCCCCCCGGACCAGCTGTTGCTCCGCCGGGCGATCTGGCCGCCCTGGCGTCCTTGTCCCGCCGACCCCTGGTCTAGGCCTGCGGGTCGTACCAGGTATCCCCGCTGGCCAGCAGCGCGTCGGCTTCCTTCGGACCCCAGCTGCCCTTGGCGTACGGGTGCGCGGGCACGACGTCGCCGAGCACGGGGTCGACCACCCGCCAGGCCGCTTCCACGGTGTCCTGCCGGGCGAACAGGCCGCGATCCCCGGCGAGCGCCGCCCCGATCAGGCGGTCATAGGGCCGCATGTCGGCGGCCGGCTGCTCGGCGAACGTCAGCATCTCGGGCTGCGGCAGCCAGCCGGCACCCGGCTTCTTGCCGGTGAGCGTCACTCCGACCCGGGCCTGCGGGTTGATCCTGAAGTGCAGTCCGTTCATCCCCTCACGCGGGTCGAGGCCGAACGCGTCGCTCGCGGGCGCCTCGAAGCGCACGAAGACCTCGGTCGCGGAGACCGGCAGGCACTTGCCTGCCCTGATCAGGATGGGCACGCCTGCCCAGCGCCAGGAGTTCAGTGCGAACCTGGCCGCCACGTACGTCTCCACGGTCGACTTCGGGTTGACACCCTTAACGTCGCGGTAGCCGTCGTACTGCCCGCGCACGACGGCCTCGGGTGTCATCGGGGAGAGCGCGTCGACGACCGTGGACTTCGACGTCCGCCAGGTGTCCATGCCGCGGCTGTCCGGCGGCTCGGCGAGCACGGACGCGAGTACCTGCAGCAGGTGGTTCTGGAGCACGTCCCTGATGGCGCCGGTCCGGTCGTAGAACGCGCCCCGGTCCGACACGTCGAACGCCTCGGCCATGGTGATCTGGATGCTATGCACATAGGTCCGGTTCAGCAGCGGCTCGATGATGGAGTTGGCGAACCGGACGAAGATCATGTTCTCCACCGGGTCCAGGCCGAGCCAGTGGTCCACCCGGTAGATGTCGTCCTCGGCGAAATGCTGGTGCATGGTCGCGTTGAGGGCCTCGGCGCTCGCCAGGTCGTGGCCGAACGGCTTCTCCACCATGACCCGCGAGCCGCCGGCGCGTCCGGCCGTCGCGATGCCGGCCGCGATGGTGCCGAACAGGGCGGGCGGCACCTCCATGTAATAGAGCACCTTCTTGTCCGGCCCGACCTCGGCCGCCATCTGGTCATAGGTCGACTTCGCCGTCAGGTCGCCGTCGATGTACCTGAGCAGGCCGAGCATCTTGGCCGCGGCCGGCGAAGACGGGTCGATGCCGCCCCGGCGCAGCGAGTCGGCCGCGTAGCCGCGGAACTGATCCAGCCCCCAGCCGCTCATGGCGATGCCGATGATCGGGATGTCGAGCACCCCGCGGTCGACCAGGCCGACCAGGGCCGGGAAGGTCTCGAGTTTTGCCAGGTCGCCGGTGGCGCCGAAGATGACAAGCGCGTCGGCCTTGCCGGATGCTGTGATCATGATCACTGCCTCTCAGTGCGCTGTCTGCTTCACGCTGAAGTCCTTGTCGCTCAGGCGGCGCCTAAACACGTAGTAGGTCCAGGCGGTGTAGACGAGCACCACCGGCAGGAAGATGGCGACCACGACTGTCATCACCTTCAGCGAGTACGGGCCTGACGCGCTGTTGCGAATGGTCAGGCTGTAGGCCGGATTGGTGCTCGACACCATGACCTTCGGGTAGAGCTCGCTGAAGATCGACAGCACGGTGGTCGCCATCGCGAGGGTGGTCGCGGCGAAGGCCCAGCCCTCCAGATTCGCCCGCGCGAGCCAGGCGGCGCTGAAGACGGCCAGGATCGCGATGATCTCGACGGGATTGATCAGCAGGCCCTTCCCCGCGATCGCATGCGTCCACAGCGCGAAGGCGAGTACCACCAGGCCGGTGACCGGAGCCGACCGGCGGGCGATCGCCACGGCTCGGCCGCGGACATCGCCCGAGGTCTTCATGGCCAGGAACGTGGCGCCATGGGTCACGCAGATGGCGAGCAGCGTGACGCCGGTGAAGATCCCGTATGGCTGGAGCAGGGTCCAGAACGTGCCGGTGTACTCGTGGCTGGCGTCGATCGGCAGGCCGTGCAGCAGATCGCCGAGCGCCACTCCGATCAGCACCGGAACCAGCACGCTGCCGATCGTCAGCGCAGCGCTCCAGCTGCGCAGCCAGGTCGCGCTGTCGCGCTTGCCCCGGTACTCGAACGAGACGCCGCGTGCCATCAGCGCGCCGAGCAGCACGACCAGGGCCAGGTAGAAGCCGGAGAACATGGTCGCGTACCAGCCGGGGAAGGCGGCGAACATCGCCGCCCCGGCGACAATCAGCCAGACCTCGTTGCCGTCCCACAGCGGCCCGACCGTGTTGATCGCCGCGCGCCGGCCAGGCTCGGTCCGGCCGACCACGCCGTGCAGAATGCCGACGCCGAAGTCGAATCCCTCCAGGATGAAGAACCCGGTCCAGACGATGGCGATCAGCAGGAACCAGAACGAGACGAGCGTCATCTCATCCCCCTAGTACAGCATCGACGGCACGCGTTCCTGCGTGTCGACTGGAGGCGGCGCCGGCGGGAGCTCCCGCCGCGAGTAGCGCACCATCAGCACCGCGTCGAGCACCCCGAGCGCCGTGTAGAGCAGGCCGAACACCACCATGCTGATCACGACGTCGGTGAAGGTGACCGACGGGGAGACGCCGTTGCGGGTCAGCTGGATGCCCTGCACGATCCACGGCTGCCGGCCGCTCTCGGTCAGCAGCCAGCCGGCCGTGTTCATGACGAACGGCAAGATCACCGCCCAGGTGGCGGCGAGCAGGAACCAGCGGGACGTGGCGAACGACTTGCGGCGGATCAGCCACAGCCCCCACAGCCCGAGCAGCAGGACCAGCCCGGCGGCATAGGCCATCACCCGCATGGCCCAGTACTGGATGAACACGTTGGGCACGTAGTCGCCCGGCCCGTATTTCTTCGCGTACCGGGCTTGCAGCGGGGTGAGCCCGATCACCTTGCCGTTCCACGAGTTGGTGGCCAGCAGGGAGAGCAGGTGCGGGACCTGGATGATCTGGATCGGGGTATGGTCGTCGTTGCCGCCGCCGATCTGGAAGAGCGAGAACGAGCAGGGCTGGCACGTGGTCCACTGCGCCTCCGCGGCCGCGATCTTCATCGGCTGATACCTGGCCTCGATGACGCCAAGCTCGCTCCCGACGAACATGGCCAGGATGATGGCCGGCACGAGGACGATCAGGGACAGCCGGAACGAGAAGCCGAAGACCGCCGTGTTCTCCTTGCGAAGCTGCCAGGCCGAGACCGCCAGCATGACCGCGGACGCGGTCACCAGCGACGCGACGATGATGTGCAGGTAACCCCACAGGAACACCGGGTTGGTGAGCACCGCCCAGATGTCGTTGAGCTGCGGCCGCCCGGTCGCCTTGCTGATCGCGTAGCCCACCGGGTGCTGCATCCACGAGTTCGCCGCCATGATGAACGCGGCGGACAGCACCGTGCCGAGTGCGACGAGCCAGATCGCCAGCAGGTGGACCCGCCTGGACAGCCGGTCCCAGCCGAAGATCCACAAGCCGAGGAAGGTCGATTCGAGGAAGAAGGCGATCAGGCCCTCCATCGCGAGCGGAGCGCCGAAAATGTCGCCGACCAGCCGGGAGTAGGCGGACCAGTTCATCCCGAACTCGAATTCCTGCACCAGTCCGGTGACCACTCCGACGGCCACGTTGATGACCAGAAGCGTGCCGAAGAACCTGGTCAGCCTCAGGTACTCCGGCTTGCTGGTCCGGTGCCAGGCGGTCTGGAGCACCGCGGTCAGAAAGGCGAGGCCGATCGTGACGGGCACGAAGAAGAAATGGTTGATCGACGTCAGCGCGAACTGCCAGCGCGCCAGATCCAGCGTCATCAAGGCCCCCCGACCGTGATTCACCGCGCCTGACTCCGCGCGGCGAGTCCCCCGCCTGGACATTACCGTTCCTGATGGTGATCGCCTTGGCACCACCCGCGCTGGGTGATGTGTAATTCCCCGGCGGCGGGCATGTTTAGGCCATGACCGATCGGTATGACGTGATCATCGTCGGCAGCGGAGCGGGCGGCGGGACGCTGGCCCATACCCTCGCGCCGTCCGGCAAGAAGATCCTGCTGCTCGAGCGCGGTGACTTCCTGCCGCGCGAGCTGAAGAACTGGGACTCCACCGCGGTCTTCGTCGATGGCCGGTACATCTCCCCCGACACCTGGTACGACAGCGACGGCCAGCCGTTCCAGCCGCAGGTGCACTACTTCGTGGGCGGGGCGACGAAGATGTACGGCGCGGCGCTCTACCGGCTGCGCCCGGCTGACTTCGGGGAGATCACGTTCTCCGACGGGCTCTCGCCGGCCTGGCCATTGGACTACGGCGACCTCGAGCCTTACTACACCCAGGCCGAATGGCTGTACCAGGTGCACGGCAATCACGGCGAGGACCCGACCGAGGGCCCGGTCTCCAAGCAGTATCCGTGGCCGCCCGTGTCGCATGAGCCCCGGATCCAGCAGCTTGCGGACGACCTCGCCGCGGCCGGATACCACCCGTTCCACGCGCCGTGCGGGATCCTGCTCGACGAGGACCACCGCGCGGCCAGCGACTGCATCCGCTGCGCCTGGGTGGACGGCTCGCCGTGCCTGGTGCACGCCAAATGCGACGCCGAGGTGATCGCCGTCCGGCCGCTGCTCGGGCTGCCGAACGTCACCCTGCTGGTCGGCGCCGAGGTCAGCCAGCTTCGGACCGATCCATCCGGCCGGGTCGTGACCGAGGTCGTGGTGAACCGGGCCGGCCAGCAGGAGAGCTACAGCGCCGACATCGTCGTGCTCGCCGCCGGCGCCGCGAACACGGCCAGGATCTGCCTGCGGTCGGCCTCTGACACCCATCGCCGCGGCCTGGCCAACGGGTCCGACCAGGTCGGCCGGAACTACATGTTCCACAACAGCAAGGCGGTCGCGGCGCTGGGCAAGGAGCCCAACGAGACGGTCTTCCAGAAGACCCTCGGGGTCAACGACTTCTATCTCGCTGACGGCTCGCGCGGTCCGCTCGGCAACATCCAGATGCTCGGCAAGTCCAACCCCGGCGCGATGAAGGGCGAGGAGCCCGCGCTCACCAGGCTCGCCCCGCACTGGAGCCTGGAAGAGGTGGCCAGGCACAGCGTGGACATCTGGCTGACGACCGAGGACCTGCCGAAGCCCGACAACCGGGTGACGGTCGACGGCAACGGGAACATCCACCTGGCCTACGAGTTCACCAACGCCGCCGAGACCGACGGCCTGTACTCCGAACTGAAGACCATCCTGAACAAGACCGGGCTGGCCGCTCACCACGTCCTGGCCAAGAACTTCTACATGGACATGAAGATCCCGATCGCCGGCGTGGCACACCAGGCGGGCACGTGCCGTTTCGGCGCCGATCCGTTGACTTCAGTGGCTGACGTCAACTGCAAGGCACATGAGCTCGACAACCTCTATTTCGCCGACGCGAGCATCTTTCCGAGCATCGGCGCGGTCAACCCGGCCCTGACGGTGATGGCTAACGCGATCCGGGTCGGCGACCACCTGGCCGAGCGGCTCAGGTGACATCGAACATCCACGGGGGGAAACGACCTTGGACCGCTACCCGAACATCGCCGACCACGGGCTGATCGGCGACCTGCAGACAACGGCCCTGGTCACCGATCAGGGCGTCATCGACTGGTTCTGCTGCCCGCGGTTCGACTCGCCGAGCATCTTCGCCTCGCTGCTCGACGCGGACAAGGGCGGTCACTTCCAGATCGCGCCGGAGCGCACCGGCTACGTCACCAAGCAGCTCTACCTGCCGGACTCGGCCGTGCTCGTCACCCGGTTCATGACGGCGGACGGCGTCGGGGAAGTGATCGACTTCATGCCGCCGCTGACCGGGCGGGCGACCGACAAGCACCGGCTGGTGCGGATGCTGCGGGTACCCCGCGGGACGATGCGGTTCGGGATGGACCTGCAGCCGCGGTTCGACTACGGGCGGGCCAAGCACAAGACCGAGCTGTCTGCCCACGGCGCCGAGATCACCGGGTCCGACGGCATGCAGCTGTCCGTGACCATGGTCGGCGGCGGGGATGGCGCGAGGAACGGCTCGGCACTGAAGCGCTCGGCGGGCGGCCTGCGAGCGTCGTGGACGCTGCGCGAAGGCGAGACAGCCGGAGTCGTCATCGACTCGATGGGCGGCCAGCCGAAGCGGACGCAGCCCGCCGAGCTCAAGCGGATGCTCGACCAGACGACCGGATTCTGGCGCGACTGGCTGAACAAGAGCACCTACACCGGCCGGTGGCGGGAGATGGTGTCGCGCTCGGCGATGACGCTGAAGCTGCTCACCTACAACCCGACCGGCGCGCCGGTCGCCGCGGCCACGGCCGGGCTGCCCGAGGATCCAGGCGGCGAGCGGAACTGGGACTACCGGTTCACCTGGGTGCGGGACGGGTCGTTCTCCATCTACGCGCTGCTCGGCCTGGGGTACACGGAGGAGGCCGCTAAGTTCGGCTTCTGGCTCAGGGACCGCGTGAACGAGCAGGCGGGCGAGAAGTCCGGCCCGCTGAAGATCATGTACCGGGTCGACGGGACGTCGGATCTGGTCGAGGAGGAACTGAAGCACTTCGAGGGCTGGCGCGGCGCGAAGCCGGTCAGGATCGGCAACGGGGCCGCCGACCAGCTGCAGCTCGACATCTACGGCGAGGCGATGGACGCCGTCTACCTCGCCGACCAGAGCGGCTTCTCGATCCCGCACCGGGGCTGGCTGTGCGTCGCCGACATGATGGACTGGCTCTCCGAGCACTGGGACCAGCCGGACGAGGGCATCTGGGAGACCAGGGGCGGCCGCAAGGACTTCACTTACGGGCGGTTCCAGTCCTGGGTCGCGCTCGACCGGGCGATCAGGATCGCCGAGCATCACGGCAGGCCGGCGCAGGTCGGCCGGTGGATCGTGGAGCGCGATCGGATCTACAACCAGATCATGGAGCGGGCCTGGAATCCCAGGCTCAAGGCGTTCACCCAGCACTACGACAGCGACGTCCTCGACTCGTCGCTGCTCATGATGCCGCTGCAGGGGTTCGTCGCGCCGCGTGACCCGATGTGGCTGTCCACGCTCAAGGCCATGGACGAGAAGCTCGTCTCCGACAGCCTGGTCTACCGGTACAACCCGAGCATGACGCCAGACGGGCTGCACGGCAGCGAGGGCACGTTCTCGCTCTGCACGTTCTGGTACGTCGACGCGCTGGCCAGGGCGGGCCGCCTTCAGGACGCGGAACTCACGTTCCTGAAGATGCACACCTACGCCAACCACCTCGGCCTGTACTCGGAGGAGATCGGCGTCACCGGTGAGCAGCTCGGCAACTTCCCGCAGGCGTTCAGCCACCTGGCACTGATCGGCGCCGCGATCAACCTCGACTACCAGCTCGATCACGGGGCCGGTAACGTCGAGGTCCTGAGCGCCGCGCGGTGACCAGGCCGCACAGACAGCTCTCAAGGAGGCGATTCACTTGGTGACGGCAACAGGCCAGGATCGGTATCCGGTGCAGTTCTCGGTCGACTATCCGGACCGGCCGCTGAACCGGCTGACGACGTTCTTCCGTATCTTCACGGTCATCCCGATCGCGATCGTGCTAGCCGCGGTCTCCGGCCAGACCTGGCAGTCGTCGACGGACAGCAGGGCGGTGATCGCCGGCGCGGGCGGCTTGCTGTTCTTCGGCCCGCTGCTGATGATCCTGTTCCGGCTCAAGTACCCGAGGTGGTGGTTCGACTGGAACCTCGAGCTGCAGCGGTTCAGCAACCGGGTCGGGATCTACGTCCTGCTGATGGACGACAAGTACCCGTCGTCCGACGAGCACCAGTCGGTTCACCTGGACTATCAGT
>JADGPC010000386.1 GCA_017882645.1 Streptosporangiales bacterium
ACCTGGCCTTCCTGGTGACCGGCGTGTTCGTCTTCAGCTTCACGCAGCGGACATTCATCTCCACCTCGAAGGTGATCACCGATAGCCTGCCGCTGATCAGGGCGCTGCAGTTCCCGCGTGCCTCGCTCCCGCTCGCCTACGTGATGATCGAGCTGCAGCAGATGGCACTGTCCATGGCCGTCCTGTTCGTGCTCGTCCCGATCACGGGGGAGCCGGTGACCTGGGACTGGCTGCTGGTCATCCCGGCACTGGCGCTGCTCACCGTCTTCAACGCCGGCCTCGCGCTGTTCGCGGCCAGGACCGGCGCGCGGATCAACGACTTCGCGCAGTTGCTGCCGTTCCTGATGCGGACCTGGCTGTACGTCTCCGGTGTCATTTACAGCATCCAGACCTTCGTGGCCGAGCACTCGTACAACCACGCGTGGGCGACGACGCTGCTGCAGCTGAACCCGGCCGCCATCTTCATCACGCTGGTCAGGAACGCCCTGCTGGCCAAGCAGCGCGCGAGCGCATTCGGCGCGATGCCCCCCGACGCGGCGAAGTGCACGGCCTGGACGTTCCAGAGTGCCGTCAAGCGGCCGCCGGCCATCAGCCCGCGCCTGTGGAGCGCGGCGAAGAAGCTGGACCTGACCAAGCCCGTCAAGCATCCGCTGAACGAGTACGGCAGCGCCTACTGTCACGCGACGTTTGTTTCCAGCCATCTGTGGCTGCTGGCCGCCGGCTGGGCCGTCGTCGCACTTCTCCTCGGCTTCTGGTACTTCTGGCGGAAGGAGGTGTTCTACGGCCGTGGCTGAGCCGACGGTGATCGTCGACGGCCTGCACGTGGTCTACCGCGTCTACGGGGCGGGCGGCGACCGTGGCACCGCCTCGACCGCCCTGTTCCGGATTCTCGGCCGCAAGACGCGGCCGACGATCCACCAGGTGCACGCCATCCGCGGCATGTCCTTCGTCGCGTACCGGGGTGACGCGATCGGGATCATCGGCCGGAACGGCTCGGGCAAGTCGACGCTGTTGCGCGCCATCGCCGGGCTGCTCCCGCCCGAGCAGGGCACGGTCTACACGATCTGCGATGCCTCGCTGCTCGGCGTCAACGCGGCCCTGATGGAAGACCTCACCGGCGAGCGGAACGTCGTGCTCGGCTGCCTGGCGATGGGGATGACCAAGGTTGAGATCAAGGAGAAGTACGAGGGAATCGTGGACTTCTCCGGCGTCGGCGACAGTATCCACCTGCCGATGAAGACCTACTCCTCAGGCATGGGCTCCCGGCTGCGGTTCGCGATCGCGGCGGCCAAGGACTACGAGATCCTCCTGATCGACGAAGCGCTGGCCACTGGCGATGCCGAATTCCGGGTCAAGAGCCACGCCAGGATCGATGAGCTGCGCAAGAGGGCCGGCACTGTCTTCCTGGTCGCGCATGACCTAGAGGAAGTCGAGGACACCTGCAACCGCGTGATCTGGCTCGACCGCGGCAAGATCGTTGAGCAGGGTGAGGACGTCGTCGGCATCATCGACAGGTACATCGAGGTCTCAGGCGGCGAGAAGGTCACCAGGGATCCGGTCACCAGGAAACGGATCAGCGCACCGGAACCGGCCACGGCCTGAACCTGCGCGACAGCGCCGCCGCCGGGCTAGTCCGGCCCGATGGCCCTGAGGACCCGCTGGGTCAGTCCGGTCGGTGGGTCCCGTCGTCAGCTGGCGTCCTGGGGCGCGGCAGCAGCGAGCGGGACAGCATCGGCGGCACCCTTCGGCCGCTGGCGGGCGCCGACTTCTCCTGACGGCCGGCCGGACGGTCAGCCTTACCGGCCGTCGCCGCACCAGTTCCCGGCTCACCAGCCCCCCCGCCGCCCGCCCCGGCATCCGCGCCGCCCGCCCCGGCTTCAGCACCGCCGGCCCCGGCATCCGCCGCCGTGTCAGCCCCGGCTTCCGCGCCGCCGGCCCCGGCATCCACCGCCGTGCCAGCCCCGGCTTCCGCGCCGCCTGCCCCGGTATCTGCCGCCGTGCCGGCGGTACCTGATGCGGCGGCGTCGGCACCGCTGGCCGAGTTCTCCCCGGACCCGGCGCCGTCGCCCCCGGCCTGGCGGAGCGTCAGGCGCATGACGGTACCGCGGTCAGGGGCCGGCCCCGCCGTCACCTCGCCTCCCTGCGCCCTGGCCAGCTGGCGCACGATGTACAGGCCCAGCCCGATCCCGCCGAACCGCCTGCGGTCGCCGGCCTCGCCCTGCACGAAACGCTCGAAGACCCGCTCGACATCGGCCGTGGCGATCCCGATGCCCTCGTCCCGCACAGTGACCTCGATCTCGCTGGCCCCGGGTGCCGCCCGCGCGCTGATCGTCACCGTGCCGCCATCGGGCGAGTACTTGAACGCGTTCTCCAGCAGCTGGCTGACGATGCTGTCGGTCGCTCCCGCGTCGCCGTGCGCCGCGGGCAGGTCGTCCGGGATGTCGGCGATCAGCACGTGCCGCTCCGAGAGCGGCCGGAACACCTTCGCGGCCTCCCGCAGCAGCCTGGCCAGGTCGAACGGCTCGTTACTGACCGTCAGCCGGTTGGCACCGGCCCGGGAGCCGAGCAGCAGCTGATCGACGAGCCTGGCCAGCGACTCGGCGCGCTCGGCGATCGTCCGGACGGCGGCCCGCCGGTCCCCGTCGAGCAGCTTGTCCCACCGGTTCGCCAGCGTGCTCGCGAAGCCCTGGACCACAGTGATCGGCGTCCGGAGTTCATGGCTCGTCGTGGCCAGGAACAGGTCCTTGGCCTCCTCCAGTTCCTTGGCCGCCGTGACATCGCGGAAATCGACCACCTGCTCGTCCCGGCCCTCAAGCACCGTGCAGAGCACGTCGATCCAGCGGTCGTTCGACAGCCGGCAGGTCAGCGTGGCCCCGGGTTCTGGCAGCGGGAACGGCGGGGGCTTGCCCGTCGCCTGCGCCGCCGAGACTCCGGTCAGCGCGTGCGCGGCCGGGTTCCACTGCCTGACCAGGCCGTCCTGGTCGAGCACGGCTATCCCGTCGGCGCTGCTGTCGATCACGGCGCGCTCGTGCGCGCGCTGCCGCACTACCTCGGCGAAAGCCGTCGCGTTCGACAGCGCCACGCTGGCGTGCCCGGCCAGTAGCTCGAGCAGCTCAAGGTCGACATGCCCGACCTTGCGCCTGCTGTACAGGGCATAGAGAGCGCCGTACGGCCGTCCGGCCACGTACGACAGGCTCAGCGTGATCGTGTGCAGGCCGGGCAGCGCCGACCAGATCAGGTCGTCGAACCGGCCGGATTCGCCGGTCCGCATCAGCACGCTGTTGCCTGACCGCATCAGCTCGCCGACCAGGCTGCTCGGCATGTCGGCGGTCCGGCCGCGAAGCT
>JADGPC010000387.1 GCA_017882645.1 Streptosporangiales bacterium
GCGGCCTACGTGCAGTGGCACCTGGAGCACTCGATCCGCTCGCTGCGCCACGTGGAGCACGCGTGAGCCGCGACCGGGACGCCGACCGCGCCCGGCGGCCCGCCGGGAGCTCAGGTGCGGTCAGGCCGCCGGACCCGCACGTCACGGGGGCCAGGCCGCCGGCCATCCCGGCCGAGCTCGTGCCCCAGCATGTGGCGCTGGTGATGGACGGTAACGGCCGGTGGGCGAAGCAGCGCGGCCTGCCGCGTACCGAGGGCCACAAGGCCGGCGAGTACTCGCTGTTCGACGTGATCATGGGGGCGATCGAGCTCGGCATCCCGTACCTGTCCGCCTATGCGTTCTCCACCGAGAACTGGCGGCGCTCCCCGGACGAGGTCCGGTTCCTGATGGGCTTCAACCGGGACGTCATCCGCAGGCGCCGCGACCAGCTGAACGAGATGGGCGTGCGGGTCAGGTGGGCCGGGCGCGCGCCCCGGCTGTGGCGCAGCGTGATCAGTGAGCTTGCGGACGCCGAGCAGATGACCGTGCGGAACTCGGTGCTGACCCTGCAGTTCTGCGTCAACTACGGCGGCCGGGCCGAGATCGCCGACGCCGCGGCGGCGATCGCGGCCGACGTGGCCGCGGGCAAGCTGCGCGCAGACAAGATCGACGAGAAGGTGTTCGCCAGGTATCTCGACGAGCCCGGCATCCCCGACGTCGACCTGTTCGTCCGGTCCTCCGGCGAGCAGCGGATGTCCAACTTCCTGATCTGGCAGTCGGCCTACGCCGAGTTCGTCTTCCTCGACACGCTGTTCCCCGACTTCGACCGGCGCCACCTGTGGCATGCGTGCGAGATCTATGCCAGCCGGGACCGCCGTTACGGTGGCGCCGAGCCGAACCGGATCCCCGACCTCGCCTAGCGGGCGGTCAGCGCCGACCGGTCAGGACCCGCGGAATCCGGCGGTCAGCCGTGCAGTCCGCGGACGACGGCGACCGCCACTACCAGGACGATCACGGCGATGCGGAGCACGCGGCCCTGGACGGGCAGCTGCGGCCAGGACAAGGAGGCGAGCCAGGCCAGCACGACCGCGAGGCCGAACAGGGCGACGGCGCCCGCCCAGCCGCCCACCGCCAGGCCGGTCACCAGCAGCGCGACCGCCAGTACGGGCGCCAGCCAGCGCGGCAGCTGATGCAGCCAGAGCAGCACGGTGGCGCTGCGCTGCTCGATCGTCTGCCTGGCCGGCGATGCCTCCGGGGTGAAGAGGGTGTCGCCCTTGGGCAGCGGGCGCGGCCGCCGCTGGGCGGCCTGACGGGCTGGCCGTCCGGACGGCCGCGGTGCCTGCCGGGCACGGTCGGTGCTCACAGCGTGCACTCCCTCCACCGGCCCTGACCGGTATTCAAGTTGCCACAGTGCCTGGTCACCGACCACGATAGCGGCATCACCAGTGCGTCAGATCAACGCTAAGCTTGCAGGCACCGCCGCCCGCTGCACCGGGATCGAGCGTGTCCCGCATCCTGTCAACCGCTTCAGGCGCTGGAGAATTCTGATGGCTCGTCGCAGTGACCGCATGGAGACCGTAGTCAGCCTCAGCAAGCGGCGGGGGATCGTGTACCCGTCCAGCGAGATCTACGGCGGTCTGCGCGCGTCCTGGGACTACGGCCCGCTCGGCGTGGAGATCAAGAACAACATCAAGCGGCAGTGGTGGAAGTCCATCGTGACCGAGCGGGACGACATCGTCGGCCTGGACTCCAGCGTGATCCTGGCGCCCGAGGTCTGGCAGGCCAGCGGCCACATCACCGAGTTCGTCGACCCGCTGACCGAATGCCAGTCCTGCCACAAGCGGTTTCGTGCCGACCACCTGATCGAGGCCTACCAGGAGAAGCACGACGGCAAGGAGCCGGAGAAAGGGCTGGCCGAGCTGGCCTGCCCCCACTGCGGCACCAGGGGCGCGTTCACCGAGCCGCGGATGTTCAACGGCCTGCTGCGGACCTACCTGGGCGCAGTGGAGCGGGAAGGGGAGCCGGGGCCGGAATCCGGGCTGGCCTACCTGCGCCCGGAGACGGCCCAGGGCATCTTCATCAACTACAAGAACGTCCAGCAGACCTCCAGGAAGAAGATCCCGTTCGGGATCGGCCAGATCGGCAAGTCGTTCCGCAACGAGATCACGCCGGGGAACTTCATCTTCCGCACCCGCGAGTTCGAGCAGATGGAGATGGAGTTCTTCGTCAAGCCGGGCACCGACGAGGAGTGGCACGAGCGCTGGATCCAGGCCAGGCTCGCCTGGTACCGCGATCTCGGCCTGAACCCGGAGAACCTGCGGCTCTTCGAGCACCCGGCGGAGAAGCGCTCGTTCTACTCCAAGCGGACAGTCGACATCGAATACCGGTACGGCTTCCAGGGCAGTGAGTGGGGCGAGCTCGAGGGACTCGCCAACCGGACCGACTACGACCTGTCAACCCACGCGAAGGCATCTGGCCAGGACATGTCCTACCTGGAGCCCGACACCAGCGAGCGGTACGTGCCGTACGTGATCGAGCCCGCAGCCGGAGTCGACCGGTCGATGCTGGCGTTCCTGCTCGACGCGTACTCCGAGGACGAGGCGCCCGATGCCAAGGGGGCGATGGAGAAGCGGACGGTCCTGCGGCTGGACTACCGGCTGGCTCCGGTCAAGGTGGCCGTGCTGCCGCTGTCCCGCAACGCCGACCTGTCGCCCAAGGCACGCGATGTGGCCGCGGCCGCCCGCAAGCACTGGAATGCCGACTTCGACGACGCGGGCGCGATCGGCCGCCGGTACCGCCGGCAGGACGAGATCGGCACCCCGTACTGCGTCACGGTCGACTTCGACAGCCTGAACGACCAGGCCGTGACGGTGCGCGAGCGCGACTCGATGAGGCAGGAGCGGATCGGCATCGACAAGCTGATCGGCTACCTGTCCGATCGCCTCGGCGGCTGCTGAGCCGACCACGTGATCCGCTGGCCGCTGGACCAGGGCGAGCCGCGACAGTCCGGTCTGGCCGGTCCTGCTCAGGTGGGCGCGGTCGACGCCGACCTCGGAGCAAGTGCGGCCACGGCCGGCTGCCCTGCCTTCGCCGCGGTCAGCTTGCGGCGCCCGGTCAGGAAGGCCAGGCCGTACAGCCCGGCCACGACGATCAGCAGGGCCCGGTAACCGGTGATCAGCGACACGTACTCGATGACACCGCCGACCATCGCCCCGAGCAGGTTGGCCGCGAACGCGACGGCGGAATCGCCGACGTCACGGAATCGCTGGGTGAAGACCAGGTTGGCCAGGAAGATCGGCGCGAACGCGATCAGGACGGCCAGCACGAATCGCGGGACGACGCTGAGCGAGAGCAGCGATTCCTGCGGCACGACCCACGCGACCGCCAGCGCCAGCAGCAGCCCGCCATAGAGCAGCTGAGGCCGCCTGATCACCACGCGCCGGGAGGTCTCGACGGCAGCGAGCACCGCGAGCAGCACACCGGCGAACACGAGTGCGTTGACGAACCAGGTCGTCCCGAACAGGAGCGCGAACTGAACCACGCTCTTGGTCTCGAGCAGCATGAACGCCGCTCCCATGAAGAACAGGTCGATGAAACCGGTCATCTTCCGGTACGGCCCTGACGCTGTCCGCACGAGCACCAGCGACGCGAGCAGGATCAGCCCGAGGGTCAGCAGGTAGAAGGACGGGATCGTGTTGCTGGCCAGGTAGACGAACGGGTGGTCATCGGTCGAGGGCGGCAGCACGCTCGACGGGCGGTGCCAGGTGCGCACGCAGTTCACGGCCGCCGGGTTGACGCTCACGGTCAGCACCGAGAGCTGCTGCTGATGCTGGCCGACCGAGCTAGCGCACGGGGCGTGGCCGAAGGCGACGTCCAGCGTGTTCGCCAGCCGGTCCTTGAGCCAGGTCGTCCGGTAGTAGTTGTACATCGCGAAGACGCCCGTGCCGGGGACCAGGTGAGCCCGTGCCGACTGGACGGCCTGCAGCGTGAACAGGTAGCTCTCGAGCCGCAGCGATGACTGCCCGGCGACCAGGGTCAGCGAGTCGGGCAGCGCGAAGAGGATCAGGTCGTACTTCTGCTTCGTCTGGGACAGGAACGCCCGGCCGTCGTTGATGTGAACGCTGACTCGCGGGCTCTGATACGGGCGGTCCGGGTTGAGCCTGGTGCCGAGCCGGTAGATCATCGGGTCGATCTCGACCGCGTCGATGTGCTTCGCGCCCATCCGGAGCGCCCCGGCCACGTCATTGCCGGTGCCGGCTCCGACGACGAGGACGTTGTTCAGCGGATTGCGCGGGGCCTGGGAGTAGGGCTGGTAGAAGATGGGCGGCCGCTTCGCCGCCGCCGTGATGGCCTGGTGCGGGATGCCGTTGACCATGATGGGGATCGTCTGGGCCCTGGTTTTCGCGCCGACGGTGATCCGGTAGTACGGGGACCACAGATCGTGCGACATGAGGCTGCTGGCCGTGAGCAGGCCGGCCAGGCTGGCCAGGGCCGCGAACTGGATGATCCCGATGCGCGTTCCTGACAGCACGAGCAGTGCGACGGCGGTGATGATTCCCCAGGCCAGCGGCTTCGCGTTGAAGAATGACAGCGCCGAGAAGGCGGCGATGCCGACAACGCTGCCCATGATGTCCAGGCGATAGGCGTCGAGCGGCCTGAACCGCACGAAGGTTCGGGCGACGCCTTCGCCGATCATCGCCATGACGGCTGCGACGGCCAGGAAGATCACGGGCAGCATCAGCCAGGTCGGCAGCCCCGTCGTCTTCAGCGCGCCGAAGAAGATCAGCTGCGTCCCCGAGGTGTGACTGATCTGAACCGGGAAGCGCAACACGAATGCCGTGAGCACGGCCAGCGCGACCGGGGTCCACGGGAAGAGATTGATTCTGGACCGAGCGCGCAGGAATCCGATGCCGATCCCGAGGAAACTGCCGAGCAGGACAAAGTTCGAGTAGTAGGACAGGTAGATAATGTTCGCGCCGAGCCAGCGGATCAGAGCGAGCTCGACGAACAGCATCAGGAAGCTGAGCAGCGCCAGTCTGAGCTTCACCGAGCGGCCGGGATCGCCGTCCGCGCCCGCGGCAGCGCCTGGCGACGCCAGCAGGTCCCTGCCGAACAGCAGTTCCAGGGCGCGTCTCGTCGGCGAGGGCCTCGGCTCCGAGCGGGCCGCCGCGGGCCGGGAGTTACTGGAGTCGGTGGTCATCGGCATGCGCTCCCATCGTCGAGAAGAGCGGATAAGACAAAACTACCGTTGCCTGCGCCGGCTGGGTCGCTGCTCGGATGTTTACCAATAATTAGCATTTCTCTCGGCCGGTGCAATCGCGGCGCCGATCAGCGGGGCCTTTACCGCTTAGTCGGTGCCGGCCGGCGGAGTCCGCTCGTACTGGCGGAAGATCTCAGCGGCCGCCAGGTGGAAGCCCGGCGGCAGCCCGGCGGCGCCCATGGTCGCGGCAATCTCCGCCATCTCCCCGGTCCAGCGCCAGCCCTTGGCGGCCGCCGATTCCGCCGCGCCGCGCACCCGGCCAAGGAGTCCGGGCTGCGAAAGTTCCCACTCCGCCAGCAGGACGTCGGATACGCCCTCGGCCTCGGCGAGTGCTCGCACGGCGAGCAGCAGCGCGGCCGAGCCCTTGGTCCAGGCCGCGTAGGCCATTTTGACTGCCGAGGCCGATCCGATGTCTCCCTGGACGAGACGGGCATCGAGCAGGGAGCCGTCGAACAGGCTCAGCACGGAGGCGGCCGCGGGACCGGACAGGTACAGCCGGGTGCTGCCGGCGGTGGCGGGCGGCGGCCCGACGATGCCGCCGTCGGCGTAGCTGGCGCCGCCGCCCGCGACGATCGCGGCCACGTCGCGGGCGGTCTGCGGCGAGATGGCATTAGCGTCGACGTACGTGCCGCGGAAGCCGCGCACCGAGCCCGCGACGTCCAGCGCCGCGTGCGGCGGGCAGACCGAGAAGATCACGTCGGCCTGCCCTGCCATCGCGGCCGCGGTGCCGACGTCATGCAGGCCGCACGAGCGGGCGCGCTCGGCCGTCCGCGGGCCGCGTCCCTGCGATGCCCAGAGCACGGTACGGCCGGACGCCGCCAGGCAGCGCCCGACCGCGGAGCCCATCTCGCCGGGATGCAGCAGGCCGATAACCGGGCCAGTTCGCGTTCGCATGCCTGAGTCTGGCACGTCGCGAGTCGCGTCATGATCCGCGGATTCGTCCGTACCGGCCCTCGGCCGCCTGTTCCGCCCTGCTGCGAGCTACCAGGCAGCGGCGGGGAGCGCGGCCAGGCTGGGACTGGGCAGCAGCGTCGTCCGGGTACCCCGGATGATCGCGATCTGGCCGGGATGCCCGGGAGGACTGCTGACCAGCAGCGTGCGGCCGGACTTGCTGGCCCACAAGACGCCCGTCGGGACGCCGACCGCCTCGGGCGGCAGCGAACTCCCGCCGAGCCGGCCGAGAAGGCGCCCCGTCGCCACGGAGAATTCGGCGAAGCCGCCCGCCGTTCCCGGCGGGTTCGCGGCCGCTGCCACCACCTTCCTGCCATCCGGCGTGAGCAGGCCCGAGCCGGAAACCAGGCGGGGAAGGTCGGGGTGGCCACCGATCTTGTCCAGGCGGACCGCGAGCCGGCTGGCGGCGACGAGATCGCTGCCAGGCTTCCTGGTATTCAGCAGGCGTACGCCGCTGATGGCGGGAACGGCGGCGGCCCGGTCGCTCCTGCGGCAGCCGGCCCAGTTCAGCGCCAGAATGATGTCGTTGTCCGCCCAGCTCAGCGACCGCAGGTCATACCTGCCGCCGGCGACAGTTCCCTGCGAGCTTGTCCAGGTGCGGGTCGACCCGGTGCTGAGGTCCAGCACGCGGACCTCCTCGGTCAGCCGGGCGGCGGCCCCGCTCAGCTCGAACGCCGCCGCCAGCTTGCTCGCGTGCGGGGACAGCGCCATGCC
>JADGPC010000006.1 GCA_017882645.1 Streptosporangiales bacterium
GCACAGCAGCATGCCGATCGCCGCCATGGTGGCCAGCAATGACGACAGTCCAGCCGAGATAAGCGGCAGCGGCACACCCGTGATCGGAAGCAGTCCCACGACGGCCGAGAGGTTCACCAGCGCCTGCACGAGGATCCAGGCGGTGGCCCCGGCGGCGGCCAGGCGCATGAACGGATCGGTCATCCGGCGGGCGACGCGCAGCCCGGCGAACGCCAGCCCGCCGTAGAGCAGCACCACGCAGACGGTGCCGATCAGGCCAAGCTCCTCGCCCAGGATCGCGAAGATGAAGTCGTTCGTCGCGTTCGGTACCCAGCCCCATTTTTCCTTGCTGTTACCGAGGCCGACGCCGACCAGGCCGCCGGAGCCGATCGCATATTTCCCCTGGATGCCCTGCTGGTTCGGTCCGGTCGGGCCGCCCGCCTGGCTGAGGTAGCCGGTGAACCGCGCGGCCCGGTAGGGCTGCACGATGACCAGCACGACGAGCGCGAAGAGGATCAGGCCGAGGATGCAGGCGAACAGGCGGGCGGGCGTGCCGATCACCCAGAGCAGCGCGAGCAGGATGACGAGCAGGACGAACGTGGTGCCGAGATCGTCGCCGAGCATCACGAGCATGGCGAGCACCGCGGTGCCGGGCAGCAGCGGGATCAGCAGGGTCCGCCAGTTGTTGAGCTGCCTGAGCTGCTCCTTGCGGGCCAGCAGGTCAGCGCCCCACACCAGCAGCGCGAGCTTCGCGAACTCCGATGGCTGGATCTGGACGGGGCCGATCGTGATCCAGCGCTCGGCGCCGTACGCGCTCTTCCCGAAGGCCAGTACGAGCAGCAGGCTGACGATCGCCGCCAGCAGCAGCGGGTAGGCGATGGCCCGGAGCAGCTGGGGCCGCACCCTCGACATGGCCCACATCATCGGCAGCCCGATGGCCACGCCGAGCAGCTGCTTGACGAACAGGGAGTACGGCGACTGCCCGGCGGCCAGCTCGGAAGCTGACGAGGTGGAGAGCACCATCACCAGGCCGATCGCCAGCAAGAGCCCGCTCGTGCCGAGGATCAGGTAATAGGAGGTCAGCGGCCGGTCAAGCGGCGCGAGCGCGGTGGCGACCCGCGGCCTGGGGCCAGCCTCGCTCACCGAGCTGCCGCCAGCCGCCTGACCGCGGCCGCGAACGCGTCGCCCCGGGCCGGGTAGTCGCGGAACATGTCGAACGACTGCGCCGCCGGCGCGAGCAGCACGGTGTCACCCGGCCGCGCCAGCTCGGCCGCCGCCTTGACCACGATGTCCATTGCTCCAGTGTCGGTGCCTGCGACCTCAACCACCGGGACCTCGGGCGCGTGTCGCGTCAGTGCCGCGGCAATTATGTCCCGGTCGGCTCCGAACAGGACGACCCCGCGCAGCCGGGCGGCCGCCGCGCCGACCAGCCGGTCCAGGTCGGCCGCCGCGCCCTTGAGCTGCCCGCCGGCGACCCACACGACCGGGTCGTAGGCGGCAAGCGACGCCGCGGCCGCGTGCGGGTTGGTCGCCTTGGAGTCGTCGATGTAGTCGATCCCGCCCACGCTGCTCACCAGGGTGATCCGGTGCGGGTCAGGCCGGAACGCGGCCAGCCCGGCGCTGACCGCCCCGGCCGGCGCGCCGTACGCCCTGGCCAGCGCGGCCGCGGCGAGCGCGTCCGCGACGATGTGCGGCGCGGGCGCCCGGGAGCCGGCCGCCTGGCCAGACCCGTGCAGGTCGGCGACGGCGGCGAGCCGGACGCCGTCGGCCTGGCCGGGCCCGCCGAAAGCGCGGTCGACGAGGAAGCCGCCGGCCACGCCGAGCTCGCCAGGCCCCGGCTCGCCCAGCCGGAACCTGACCGTTCCGCCGGCCGCGCTCGCCATCCGTGCTGACCCCTCGTCGTCCGCGTTGCCGATCGCGAGCGTGCCCGCGGCGAAGATCCTGGCCTTGTCGGCCGCGTAGGCCTCCATGGTGCCGTGCCAGTCCAGGTGATGCGCCGCGACGTTCAGCACGACGGCGGCGAACGGCTGGATGGTCGAGCTCCAGTGCAGCTGGAAGCTGGACAGCTCGACCGCCACGACCTCGTACGGATCGGGCTCGGTCACCACGTCGGCGAGCGAGGTCCCGACATTGCCGGCCGCGACCGCGCGGTAACCGGCCGCGGTGAGGATCAGGGCCAGCATCCGCACCGTGGTCGTCTTGCCGTTCGTCCCGGTCACCGCGAGCCAGCGCTGCCTGCCGCCGCCGGCCAGCGACGGCCGCAGCCGCCAGGCCAGCTCCACGTCGCCCATCACCTCGACCCCCGCGGCGGCCGCGGCAGCGAGCAGCGGGGCGGACGGCTTCCAGCCCGGCGAGGTAACCACGAGCTCGGTGCCGGCCGGCGGCGTGGCCGCGGCCGCCTCGCCGAGCAGCACCCGGATGCCGTCGCCGCCCAGGGCAGCGGCGATGGCGCGGCGGTCATCGTCGTCACGCGTGTCGACCGCGGTGACGATCGCGCCGCGGGCGGCCAGCACCCGCGCGGCCGGCGGTCCTGACACGCCGAGGCCGGCCACGCAGACCCGGCGGCCGGCCAGCCTGGCAGCGAAGACAGCGCCGGTTGCGCCGAACGCCGGGTCAGGCACTACGAGGGCAGCCATTCGATGTAGAAGATGCCGAGGCCAAGGCCCACGAACAGGCCGGCGATCAGCCAGAACCTGATCACGATCGTCGTCTCGGCCCAGCCGATCAGCTCGAAGTGGTGCTGCAGCGGCGCCATCTTGAACACCCGCCTGCCGGTCAGCTTGAACGAGCCGACCTGGATCATCACCGACAGCGTGATGATCACGAACAGGCCGCCGAGTATCACGAGCAGCAGCTGAGTCTCGGTGCAGACAGCCAGGCCGGCGAGTACCCCGCCCAGCGCGAGCGAGCCGGTATCGCCCATGAAGATCCTGGCGGGCGGCGCGTTCCACCACAGGAAGCCGAAGCACGCGCCGAGCACGGCCGCGGCCACTACGGCGAGGTCGAGCGGATCCCTGACGAAATAGCAGTTCCTGGTCAGTACCACCGTGCAGTCGTTGCGCAGCTGCCAGTTCGCGATCAGGACGTAGGCCGCGAGGACCAGGATGGCCGCCCCGGTCGCCAGCCCGTCCAGCCCGTCGGTCAGGTTGACCGCGTTGGAGGTCGCCCCGATCATGATGACGATCCAGAGCACGAACGGCAGGACGCCGAGGGTCGGCCCGAAGTTGCGCAGGAACGACAGCGAAGGGTCGGCCGGAGTGAGCGCGAAGCCGTCCTTGTGGTTGAGCACTTCCACCGCGAAGATGGCGCCCACCACCGACTGGCCAGCCAGCTTGGCCCCGCTGCGCAGGCCGAGACTGGTCTGCCGGTAGATCTTGATGAAGTCGTCCACGAACCCGACCAGCCCGAGCCCGGTCATCAGGCCGAGCACGAGGATGCCGGAGATCGACATCGGGTCGCTGGTCAGGACGTGGCCGACGACGTAGCCGACCAGCGAGGCGAGGACGATGACGGTACCGCCCATGGTCGGCGTGCCGCGCTTGGTGGCGTGCGCCTTCGGCCCTTCCTCGCGGATCAGCTGGCCGTAGCCGCGCCGGCTGAAGACCCTGATCGCCAGCGGAGTGCCGAACAGGGCGAGGATCATCGCCACGCCCGCCGACACGATAATCGTCCTCATCGGGCGACCTCCCCGGCGGCCAGCGCCAGCGCGACCGTCTGCAGGCCCGCCGCCCGCGACGCCTTGACCAGTACGACATCGCCGGGGGCCAGCCGCTCGCTGAGGGCGGCGACGGCGGCGGGCCCGTCGGGCACCGACAGCAGCTCGCCGGCGAACCCGCCGGCCGCCTTGGCTCCGGTCAGCATCGGCGCCGCCTCGTCGCCGACCGCGATCAGCCCGGCCAGCCCGGAGCGAGCCGCGATCATGCCTGCCTTCTCATGGAATTCCCTTGACCGGTCGCCGAGCTCGGCCATCCGGCCTAGCACAGCATAGGCACGCCGGCCTGCGGCTATGACGCGGAGTGCGGCCAGCGCGGCGGTCACCGCCTCGGGGCTGGCGTTGTAGGCGTCGTTGATGATGATGACGCCGTCCGGCCGCTCGGTCACCTCCATCCGCCACCGGCTCTGCGCGGTCGCCGCGGACAGGCCGGCCGCGATCGCGCCGGCGTCCATGCCCAGCTGACCGGCCAGCGCCGCGGCCGCGAGCGCGTTGGTGACGTTGTGCTCGCCGGGCAGCCTCAGCGCGACCTCGGCGGTCCCGTCCGGCATCTCGAGGGTGAACCTGGGCCTGCTCAGCCTGTCCAGGCTCAGCCTGGCCGCCCGCACATCGGCGCCGGCCGACTGGCCGAACGTCACGACACGGGCCGCGGTCACCCCGGCCATCGCGGCGACCAGCGGGTCGTCGGCGTTCAGCACCGCGACACCGCCGGCGGGCAGGGCGCGCGGCAGCTCCGCTTTGGCTGCCGCGACCTGCTCCATGCTGCCGAACTCGCCCGCGTGCGCGTTCCCGACGCACAGCACCGCGCCAAGCGACGGCGGCGAGATCTCGCACAGGGCCGCGATGTGCCCTGGCCCGCGCGCCGACAGCTCCGCGACCAGGTACCGGGTGTCCGCATCCGCGCGCAGCACCGTGAGGGGGTGGCCTATCTCATTGTTGAACGAGTCCTGCGGGGCGACCGTCGGCCCGAGCGAGCCGATCAGCTGCGCGGCCAGGTCCTTGGTCGTGGTCTTGCCGGCCGAGCCGGTGATAGCCGCGATGGTCAGCTTGGGCAGCCGGTCGACGACCGCCCTGGCGAGGCGGCCGAGCGCGGCGGGGACGTCAGTGACGATCAGCGCGGGCACGCCTGACGGGCGGGTGCCGAGCACCGCGACGGCGCCGGCCGCCACCGCCGCGGCAGCGAAGTCGTGGCCGTCGGCGCGCTCGCCGGGCAGCGCGGCGAATAGCGCGCCGGGCGCCACCTGGCGGGAGTCGATCACGACGGGGCCGGCCACCGTGGCTCCCAGGTCGGGCACCCGGTCCGTGGCGGCGCCCGTGATCTGCGCGATCTCGGCGATCGAGAGCGGGATCACGCGCCCTCCGGCCGGCCCGCGCGGGCCGCCGCAGCGGTGCGAGGCATGATCACTGGTCCTCCATTCCGTCGGTGAGCGCGTCTGCCGCCAGGCCCGCTCTGGCCAGCTCAAGCCGGGCCAGTTCGGCCATGGCCCGGTCGGCCCTGGCCCGGTCGGCCAGCGCTCCGGCGGCCACCTCCCGGTCGTCGAACGGGATGACCTGATCGGCCACGTACTGGCCGCGCTCATGCCCCTTGCCGGCGATCAGCACCACGTCGCCCTTGGCGGCGCCGCCGATGGCCATCCCGATCGCGGCGGCGCGGTCGGGCTCGACGATCACGTGCGCCCGGTCCCTGGGCGGCACCGCGAGCGTGCCGGCCAGCATCTCGCCGAGAATGGCAAGCGGGTCCTCGGACCGCGGGTTGTCGCTGGTGAAGATCGCGACGTCGGCCAGCTCGGCGGCGGCGGCGCCCATCAGCGGCCGCTTGGCGGTGTCCCGGTCACCACCGCAGCCGAGCACGATCCGCAGGCTGCCCTGGGTCAGTGGCCGCAGCGCGGTCAGCACGGCCTCGACCGCGCCTGGCTTGTGCGAGTAGTCGACGAGCACGGTGAGATCCTGATCGGACTCGACGCGCTCGAGGCGGCCGGGGACGCCGGGGCACGCCGCCACGCCGGCCACGGCGGCCGCGAGACCGACCCCGATCTCGACCAGCGCCACGATCGCGGCCAGCGCGTTCGCCACGTTGAACGGCCCGGGCAGCGTGATCGACGCATCGGCCTCGACCCCGCCTGGCCCGACGACCTGGAAGCTCGAGCCGTCGGCTCCGCAGCGCACGTCCACCGCGCGCCAGTCGGCGTCGGAGCGCCCGGCCGCCGAGAACGTCGTGACCGGGATCGGCGCCTGCGCGGCGAGCTGGCGGCCGCGCGGGTCGTCGATGTTGACCACGCCCGACCTGGCGTAGCGCGGCGTGAACAGCTCGGCCTTGGCAGCGAAGTAGCTGTCCATGTCCTGGTGGAAGTCCAGGTGATCCTGCGACAGGTTGGTGAACACGGCGACCTCGAACGAAGTCCCGGCGACCCGGCCGAGCGCGAGCGCGTGACTGGACACTTCCATCACCGCCGCGCTGACCTTCTGCTCCGCCATCACCGCGAAGAACGCCTGCAGGTCGGTCGCCTCGGGCGTCGTGAGCCGGCTGGGCTCGACGAGCGCGCCCACCCGCGTCTCCACGCCGCCGACCAGCCCGGCCAGGTGCCCGGACATCCGCAGTCCGGACTCGATCAGGTAGGTGGTGCTGGTCTTGCCGCTGGTACCGGTCACGCCGACCAGGAGGAGGCGGCTGGACGGGTCGCCGTACACCCAGGAGGCGACCTCGCCCAGCCTGGCGCGCGGGTCGGCGACCACGAAGACCGGCAGCCCGCTGCGGATCGCCCGGTCCCGGCCGGCCGGGTCGGTCAGCACGGCGACCGCGCCGGCCGCGGTCGCCTGGCC
>JADGPC010000388.1 GCA_017882645.1 Streptosporangiales bacterium
AGCACGGCCCCGCCATCACCACGAAGCCGTCGCCGCCGACGAGCACGTCGCCGACGCGGACGATGGTGTCGGCCTGCCGGGCGGCCCGGTCGACCAGCTTGTACTGCCGGGACCGCCGGACCGCCGGGGCCTCGGCGGCGGCCACGGCCTCGATCCCGTCCGCCGGAGACTCGCCGGCACCCTGGTCGGCCACGTCGCCGGCGTGCGGCCGGTGCCGCAGTGCCTTAGCCGGGTAGCTGCCGAGCACCTTGATGTACAGCGCGGCCGACCGCAGCTCGTCCAGCGCGGCGGTGGTCCGCGGATCGGCGATGTTGCCCTCGAAGTCCAGGAAGAACAGGTACTCCCACGGCCGGCCAGGACGCGGCCGCGACTCCAGCTTCGTCAGCGAGTGACCGCTGCCGGACAGGATCTCCAGGCACCGCAGTAGGGCACCTTCTTCGTGCCTGGTTACCAGGACCAGGCTGGTCTTGCACGGGATCCGGACGTCGACCGGAACCGGCGAGGCTGACAGCACGACGAACCGGGTGTAATTGTCCGGCGAGTCGGAGATGTTATGCCGCAGCACCACCAGGTCGTTGGCGGCCGCGGCTTCCGGCGATCCGATCGCGGCCGCGGTGGGGTCATCCGCCTCGGCCACGGCGCGCATCGCTCCCGCGGTGTCGAAGTAGCTCGTGGGCACCGCCTGCGGCAGCGACTGCAGGAACTGCGCGCACTGCTCGAGTCCCTGCGGGTGAGACATGATCCGGCGGAGCGACGAGAGCGGGACGTCGGCCGCGGCCGCCAGGCAGTGGTCGACCTTCCAGGTCTCCTCGCCCACGATCGACAGCTCGTGCTCGCGCAGCAGCGCGTAGACCTCGTTGATGCTGCCCGCCGTGGTGTTCTCGATCGGCAGCACGGCCAGGTCACAGTCGCCGGCCAGCAGCGCGGCGGCCGCCTCGCGGAAGGTGCGGTAGCCGGTCAGGTCGCCGTCCAGCCCCCGGCCGGCCAGGTACTTCTGCGCGGCGGCGTCGCTGTAGGCGTGGGCCGCACCCTGGAAGGCGACCCGGACGCGCCCGCCGTCCTCCGCGGTCAGGTGCCTGGCCTGCTGCGCGACCGAGTCGCTGAGCAGCTCGCGGAAGATCCGGCGCACCAGGCTGGCCGACACGCCGAGGTCCGCGGCCACGGCTTCCACGCCCGCCAGCACCGCGCGCTCGCGGTCGGTGTCCTGGATCTGACCTGTCCCCTGCTCCTTGGCCTGCGCGATCGCGGCGATGATGCCGCTGCGCCGCGCGATGAGGTGCACGATCCCGCTGTCCACATCATCCAGGCTCTGGCGCAGGCCGGAAATGTCCTGCTGCTCGCTCACTATCCCCCCAGTCGGGCTCGCCTCACCCAGCGGTTCTACCACTGCCGCCGTCCGCGCGGGCCAAGTCGCGCTAGGCGGCCGGGTACGGGCTGGCCACCGGGCCGGCTGAGTCGCCCGCCCCGTCCTGCTCCCCCAGCCCGACCGCGTCGCGAATCCAGCTGCCGATCCGGCTGATCAGCTGCGGTCCGATCGCCGACTCGGCATGACCGAAGCCGGGAATCAGCCAGATCTCCTTCGGATCCCTGGCCGCCTCGTAGATCTGCTGAGCGTGATCGACCGGGAAGAAGTCGTCCTTGTCGCCGTGCACGATCAGCAGCGGGATCGGCGCGATCAGCGCGGCCGCGTCGTCGGGCGGCAGCGGCACCGGGTCCCACTTGCCGTTGCTGATCCTGGTCTTCAGGATCGCCTTGGCGAACATGCGCCCGGTCCTGTTCTCCACCGCGAGGTGGACCAGGCGCATCGGCCGCGTGCCGCGGTAGTACCAGCGGCCCGGGCTGCTGACCGCGACGACCGCGTCCACGTCGCCGATCAGTCCGCCGTGCCGGAGCACGATCGAGCCGCCCATCGAGAAGCCGATCGTGGCCACCCGGCGATAGCCGAGCTCCCTGGCGTAGCCCACCGCAACGTCGACGTCCCTGATCTCCTTGTCGCCGACCGTGGACACGCCGCCTGACCGGCCGTGACCGCGGAAGTCGAACGTGACGACGCCGCCGAAATTGTTCAGCCTGGTGGCGACCTTCCAGACGCCTGGCCGCTGCCAGTTCTGCGTGAATCCGTGCGCGAGCACGATGCCGAGGTCCAGGTCACCGGGGAGGTGGGCGGCGTCGATCGGGACACCGTCGTCGGTGACGATGGTTCTGGCGTACGGCACGGGCTTGCTCATAGGTACATTCTGCGTGAAGCACGAACATGGTCCGGCGCCGCGGACCCGGGAGGGACGAAACAGTGCTAACGCCTGTATTGCGGATCTGCCAGCAGGCACGAGCGGCCGCCGAGCTGACGCGCGAGCTGAATACCAGCGCCAAGGACGCGGCCCTGGTCCGGCTGGCCGATGCCATCGACGGGGGCCGGGACCGGCTGAAGGCCGCCAACGCAGCCGACGTGAGCGCGGCCGGTGCGACCGGGTGGCCGGCCGCCGTCGTCGACCGGCTGACCCTGACCGACGCCCGAATTACCGCGATGGTGAACGCGGTCCGCGCCGTTGTCGGGCTGCCCGACCCGGTCGGCCAGGTGGTCAGGGGCACGACCAGGCCCAACGGCCTGCTCATCGAGCAGGTGCGCGAGCCGCTCGGCGTGGTCGCCGTCGTCTACGAGGCCCGGCCGAACGTGACCGTCGATGTCGCCGCGCTGTGCCTTAAATCGGGCAACGCGGCCGTGCTGCGAGGCTCGTCGAGCGCCGCCGCGACCAACGGCGCCATCGCCGACATCATCGCCAAGGTCCTGGCCGGCCAGGACCAGGTGCCGGAGCACGCGGTGCAGCTGATCCGCGACAACTCGCGCGACGCCGTGATCGAGCTGCTGCAGGCTGACGGGTACGTGGACCTGCTGGTGCCGCGCGGCGGGCCGCGCCTGCTGGCGACCGTGCGCGAGCACGCGACGGTGCCGGTCGTCATCGACGGCGACGGGAACTGCCACGTCTACGTGGACGCATCCGCCGACCCCGAGCTGGCCACCAGCATCATCGTCAACGCCAAGACGTCCAGGCCCAGCGTGTGCAACGCGGCCGAGACGCTGCTCGTGGCCGATGCCATCGCCGGGACCTGGCTGCCGGACGCGCTCGGCGAGCTGCACAACCTCGGGGTCGTCGTGCGCGGGGACGAGCGGGTCCGCGCGATCTGGCCGGACGCCGAGCCGGCCACTGAGAGCGACTGGGGCACCGAGTACCTCGACCTGATCCTGGCGGTGCGGGTGGTGGACGGCCTGGACGCCGCGCTGGCGCACATCGCCCGGTGGGGAACGCGAAACTCCGAGGCCGTCGTGGCCAGGGACATCGACGTGGCGCGCCGGTTCGCGCGGGCGGTCGACTCGGGCAGCGTGTTCGTGAACTGCTCGACCCGGTTCTCCGACGGCGGCGAGTTCGGCTACGGCCTGGAGATCGGGGTGTCCACGCAGAAGCTGCACGCCCGCGGCCCGATGGGCCTGGAGGCCCTGACCTGCGTCAAGAACGTGACCTGGGGCACCGGCCAGA
>JADGPC010000389.1 GCA_017882645.1 Streptosporangiales bacterium
CCGAGGTCAGGCAGGCGATTCCGGCCCTGCACGCGTACCTGCGCGAGTGCGTGCTCGACGGCACGCTCACGCCGGGCACGAAGCTGTCGCAGGTCGCGCTGGCCGACCAGCTGGGCGTCAGCCGGACGCCCCTGCGCGAGGTGCTGCGGATGCTGCAGGAGGAGGGCCTGGTCGAGATCGAGCCGAACCAGCGGACCAGGGTGGCAGCCCTGGATCCGGCCGAGCTCGACGACGTGTACGCGAGCCGCATCCTGCTGGAGACGCTGGCTCTCTCCCTGACGCTGGCTGATTTCACCCCGGCGCGGCAGCGCGAGGCGAAGCGGATGCTGGCGGCCATGCGGCAGGCGGCGAAGGCCGGCGATTTCGGGGCCTGGTTCGACTCCCACGCGGGTTTCCACCGGCTGATCACCGCCGGGGCGGGGACCGCGCTGCAGCGCCAGCTGACCGCGTTCGCCGACCGCGCGATCCGCTACATCCGGATCTACCAGCTGTCCGAGCCGGTGGGCTGGCAGTCGGCGGGCGAGGTCGAGCACGCCGACATCCTGGCGGCCGTCGCCGCGCACGATCAGCCGGCCGCGCTGTCCGGGCTGGCGCATCACCTCGAGCGGACGGCGGCCAGGGTGCTGGCCGACTGCGCTCCCGGCTACGAGATCAAGGCGGTCACCCACGCGCTCCGCCTGGTGGAGAACGGCGCGCTGGCCGCCGCGTCCTAACCCCGGCGGATCGGCCGCCTGGACGATCCGCCAGAGCGCCTAGCCTGGCTGGCCACCCTCGTGCCGGAGCTGCGGCTGGGTGACCGGGCGCCGTACCGGGCCCAGCCACATGTCGATCGAGCCTGGCTCGTCCGGGTCGAAGGTCCGCGGCCGCCACGCCGCATCGTCCTCGATCCGGCGCACGCCGTAGGAGTACTCGTAGGTAAACCCCTCCGGCCCGAGGAAATACAGGAAGACGGCGGTCGACTGCGGGTGCCGGCCGGGCCCCATCTCGATCTCCACGCCATGGCTGGTCAGGAAGTGCCAGTTGCGGAACACGTCGTCGATGGTGGCGACCTGGAAGTTCATATGGCACAGGCCGGGACCGTCGCCCCTGAACACGGCCAGCTTGTGGTGCACCGGGTCGATCCGCATCAGGCACGCCGCGTCACCGATCCAGTCGGAGACCCGGGCGTTGAAGCGGCTGCTCCAGAACCGGTAGGCCTCGTGCACGTCGGGGGCATCCAGGCACAGGTGGCCGAACTCGGTGATGCCGGCCGGGCGGGCGAACGCGACCGGCCTGGTGATCGTCTCCTGCTGGCTGACCAGCTCGATCCGGTTGCCGAACGGATCGTCGAAGCCGATGAAGGCCCGGACCCGGCGCTGCCGCGCCTCGGCCGCGACGCCCCGGCGCACTGACAGCCCGGCCCGCTCGAGCTCCGACTCGGCCGCGGCCAGGGCGTCCTCGTCCGCCACCGCGAAGCCGGAGGCGATGACGCCGGACGGCCCCTCGACCAGCGCCAGGCAGTGATGCCGTCCATCGGCCCGCAGCTGGGCTGCGCGCGGGCCGACGGCGTCTGGCGAGCTGGTGACGTCCGGAGACGGCGACGCCACCAGCTCCAGGCCCACGATCTCGGTGGCGAACGCCACGGCCTTGTCCAGGTCCGCAACTGAGGACCTGACGTAGGCGATGTCAGTGAGCTCGATCACGGCCAGCCACCTCAGGCGTAGACGGGGGCGACGTCGATGTAGATCTGCCAGTTGCTGACCAGGTCGCCGTCGAACGTGAGGATGTCGGCGTTGGGAACGGTGACGTGCTTGCCGTCCTTGCGGACGTATTCGACGTTGATCTGGGCGATCGAGATGTCGCCCACGTCCCAGACGCTGAGCAGGTGATGGGTCAGGCCGTCGATGGTGGAGAAGAACCCGGCGACGGCCTCGCGCACCGCCGCCCGGCCGACCGCGGGCTCGGCATTGCCGAACCGGAAGGTCACGTCCTCGGTCAGGTGCGCGACGAATTTGTCCGGGTCGAAGGCGTCGATGTCGGCGAAGATGGCGGGGGTGTTGCGGCTCATGGGGGCTCCAGTCTGCGCGAAGAAACTGTATGCAGTTTTGCGCGCCAGACGCCAGGACGTCAAGACTGCTCACATCGAACTCCCAGCCAATATCCTGGACGGTCCGATAATCAACGCCGATGATAGGCACACGCACGGCATAGCGGAGGCGGTCCGTAATGGCTGATGGTGGCGCAACCAGCCCGCGCCCCGGTGGCGACCAGCGAAGTGTCACCCGTCGCCGGGTTATCCTCAGCTGCCTGGCGATCCTGAGCGTCGCCACGGCGGTCATTCACTTCGCGGTGGCCAGCTCGCATTTCCAGGAGTACTGGCTGTTCGGGGTGTTTATGCTGGTGGCCGGCTGGCTGCAGCTGCTCTGGGCCGTCGGGGCCGTCGTCAGGCCCTCGTCGTCGCTGCTGGCGGGCGGCGCGCTGCTCAACGCGGCCATCATCGCGGTGTACGTCGTCACCAGGACGATGGGCGATATCGTCGGGCCGACACCGCGCGCGACCGAGCCGTTCGGCTTCGGTGACGGCCTGTGCACCGTGCTCGAGGCCGTCATCGCCGCGGGCTGCGTCTGGCTGCTGGCCGCGAGGGCGGACCAGCCCGTGCGGCACGCCGGGCTGATCGGGTCGACCGCGGCCACCGGCGCCGTGACCGCCGTCCTGCTAAGCGTGGCGCTGGTGGCCGGCGGCCCCGAGATGGTCATGAGCGTGAGCGCCAGTTCCCCGGCCGGGACGTCCGCGGCCGGCACTCATGCCGCCATGCGCATGTCTGCACCGCGGACATCGGCGGTCAGCCTGGCCACCAAGTCACCCGCGGGCAAGATCACGATGCCCGCTCCCGGCATGCAGATGGCGCCGGGGATGAAGATGGCCAGTTCCGCGCCGTGCGACGCCACGCCGACCCGGCGCCAGCAGGAGGCCGCGGTTCGCCTGGTCAATGCCAGCTGGAAAGACGCGAGCAAGTACCAGAACCTCGCGGTCGCGAAGGCGGCAGGCTACCGGCCGATCACCCCCGTCGGGCTGCCCGTGGTCCACTACCTGAATATCGGCTCCTACCTGGCGACCATCACGGGCGGATCGGTGCTCGACCTGGCCGAACCGCAGTCGCTGGTGTACGCCAACACGCCCAGGGGCGCGGTGCTGGTCGCGGCCATGTACATCACCAGGCCGGGCGGGCCGACCCCCCAGCCCGGCGGCTGCCTGACTCAGTGGCACATCCACACGAACCTGTGCCTGCGGCCCGGGCTTGGCGTGGTGGCCGTGGTGTCCCCGGCCCACCCGGCCTGCCCGCCGGGGTCGCGGAACCGGGTGACGCCGCCGATGATGCACATCTGGTTCGTGCCGATCCCCGGCGGGCCCACCGCGATCGACGCGCCGGACTCCCAGGTGGTGCACGCGGCCGAGCAGGCCCCGGCGCCCGGCAACGGCGTGGCCTAGCGCCGGCTGCACGCGCCGTCAGCCCGCCCGCGCCGCCAGTCCGCCCGCGGCGCCTTACGCCCGCCGCGAACGCCCTTCTCCCGGCGGGCCGGCGCTGGCTACCGTGGTTGGCCTGGACACCGGATGGCAGCCAGGACGCGGCGGCAGCGCGGCCAGGAGGGATGCGGCGATGTTCGATCCGGCCGTGATCGGCCCAACCGATGACCGGCAGCGGCCCCGGCCGCTGCTCCGGACGATGCTCGGCGACGTGCTCCGCCGCACCAGGCTGGAGCAGGACCGGACACTGGCCGACGTGGCCAGGGCGGCCCGGGTCTCGATGCCCTACCTGTCCGAGGTCGAGCGCGGCCGCAAGGAAGTCTCGTCCGAGATCCTGGCCGCCATCTGCGACGCCCTGCGGATCGACCTGGCGGACCTGCTGGCCGAGGTCGGCAGCGACCTGGCCGCCAGCGCTCAGCCGGCCCAGGTCATCCGGCTCGGGGCCATCACCAGCCGCCAGGCCCCGCCGGGGGGCGCTGGCGCTGGCGGCGTGATGTGCCTGCTGGCCGCGTGATCCTCAGGCGCTGAGCAGTTCGGCCGGTCCGGTCGGCCCCCATCCGGTCGGCACCGCCTTGCGGCTGTCGATGACCTTGTCGGCCAGCCCGTAGGCGACGGCCTCGACGGCGCTGAACGTCTTGTTCCGGTCGGTGTCGGCCCTGATCTTGGCGACCGGGTGCCCGGTGTGCCGGCTGAGGATCTCCGCCACCTCGGCCCGGACCTTGGCCACTTCCTTGGCCTGGATGGCCAGGTCCGGCAGGGTGCCCTGAGCCTGGCTGGACGGCTGGTGCAGCAGCACCTTCGCGTGCGGCAGGACGGCGCGCCTGCCGCGCGCGCCGGCCGCGAGCAGTACCGCGGCGGCCGAGGACGCCTGTCCCATGCAGATGGTGGCGACATCGGGCCGCACGAACTGCATCGTGTCGTAGATCGCGGTCAGGGCGCTGTACGAGCCGCCCGGCGAGTTGATGTACAGGCTGATCTCCAGATCCGGGCTGGCCGACTCGAGGTGCAGCAGCTGGGCCATCACCACGTTGGCGACGCCGTCGTCGATCTCCGTGCCCAGGAAGACGATGCGCTCCGACAGCAGCCTGGAGTAGACGTCGTAGGCCCGCTCGCCGAGCGGGGTCTTCTCGACGACCGTGGGAATCGTGTACTGGCTCATGGTCACAGCCCTGCCATCCGGGTGCTGGCCGCGGGGCGGACATCATCGAGCCGCTCCACGACGTGGTCGATCAGGCCGTAGTCCCGTGCCTCCTCCGCGCTGAACCACCGGTCCCGCAGGCTGTCCAGCTCCACTCGCTCGGCCGGCTGGCCGGTGTGCTCGGCGATCAGCGCGATCATCAGCGCCCGCGTCTTCTCCAGCTGCTCGGCGTAGATCTCGACGTCCGCCGCGGTACCGCCGAATCCGGCCGAGCCCTGGTGCATCAGCACCTGCGCGTGCGGCAGCGCGAACCGCTTGCCGGCCGTCCCGGCGCACAGCAGGAACTGGCCCATGCTCCCGGCCAGCCCCATCGCCAGCGTGATGACGTCGTTGGGGATCAGCCGCATGGTGTCGTAGATGGCCAGGCCGGCGCTGACCGAGCCGCCCGGCGAGTTGATGTACAGGCTGATGTCGCTGCGCGGGTCCTCGGCCG
>JADGPC010000390.1 GCA_017882645.1 Streptosporangiales bacterium
CACTCGGGTGAGTCCTCGGCCACCTCTCCCTTCGGATCGGTGACCCAGACCACCTGATTGCCGGCCTGCACCAGCGATCGGTAGCGCTCCCTGGTCCGGCGGACGGCCTCGGCCGACGCCTGGTCGCCGCTGACGTCGACAGCGATCATCGTCACGCCGGTTACGTTCCCTGACTGATCGTGCGCCGGATACCACGACAGCGCCAGCTGCGCGCCGGCCGATGCCCCGTCGTCTGGCAGTCCATCCGGCGCGCCGCCGCTGACCGGCAGGCCGTCGGCGAGCACCTTGCGCACCGCGGACTCGGCAGTGGCCGCCAGCGCGGCGGGCCAGACCTCAGCGGGAGTGCGTCCCAGGTGCTCCGCTGGCTTGGTGCCGATCAACTCGGCCAGCGAATGACTGACCCGGAGCAGCCGGAGCTCGGTATCGATGAAGGCGAATCCCGTCGGAGACTGGGCCATCAGGGCATCGAGCATCGCCGAATCGCATGCCGCTGCACCGGGCCGCGGCGACGGCACAAGCTCCGCCGGCACTGGCTCGGGCGCTGATGTGGCAGCACTCATCGTGTGCGCATCGCTTCGGTGAGATCGATCATGGACGAGCCCCTCCCTGCGACGTCCAACACAAGAAGGCTATCGGCATCATGGCCCAAAGGCCTGCTGTCTGCGACGGGAACTGACTTTCGGCCATCGAGGCCGGCGGATCCGGTTTGTCAGGCCAAAGCCGTCGCCGAGCGCGCCGACCAGAACCTGAGGGCCGGCAGGCAAGCACCACGCCCGCCGGCAGGCTTGCCGCAAGGGTACTTCTCGCGCGTTATGACAACGTTGGCGGCAACCGCGTGATTAGGCTCTTTAGTCCACCGAGGGGGGTCAGACCATGCCAGCCCGCCGGGTAATCTCCTGCAAGCGCTGCCATTCCCGGCGGCGCGCCGTGCTTAAGCGTGGCGTCGCCGCGACCGGATCTGAAAAGCTAGGAAAATGAGCCCGCAGAGCAGACGCGCCGATTCCTCAGGCGGCCCGGGCCGCTCCGGCTCTGCCGGACATCTAGTTCGTGGCGCCGGTTCGCAGCCACCGAACGCGCTCTTCGCCGAGATGCTGAGGGCGGCGAGGGAACTGCTCGCGGTGCGCAGCCCGCTCGATGCCGAGCTGATGGTGAGCGAGCTGCTCGGCACCTGGTGGAGCCAGCATCCGGGACCGAGCGGCAGGAGCAGCCGGGCACCGGCCTGGCGCCGCGCCGACGTCGAGGAGCTGGTCGGCGAGGGCCTCGTCGAGTACGCCGCGGAGCAGGGCAGTCCCGCCGCGCTGGCGCTGCTCTCCGGGATCGCCTGCCTGGGGACGACCCGGCAGGCCGTCAAGGCCGAGGTGGCCGCGCTGGACCTGATGGAACGCGGGGTGGCCCGGCCGCGCTGGGCCGAGCACGCCGGTGCCGTCGCCGCGGGCGACTGTTATGTCAGCACCGACGCCTACGGCGACCGCGACGAGGTGGTCTGCGTCTTCAGCTACGCCGGCCAGGAACAGCACGCCCTCGTCGTGGTCGTCGACTACAACGCCGGGGGGATGATCAAGGACGGCTGGGTCACGTCCCAGGTCGACAAGCTGCTCGCGTACTGCCGCGACCTGGGCGCTCCGGACGGGCCGAAGGCGATCTTCAGCCAGGTGGACCCGCCCAACGCCAGGCGGCTGCTCCAGTCCGCGCTCACCGTCACCGAGACCATCGCCGAGCCGCCGGTGAGCAAGTCGTTCCCGTCCTATCACGCCTTCATCAGGGCCAGGATCCGCACGCTGCCGCCGGCCCAGGCGAGTGCCTTCGCCCGTGCTCCGGCGGCGGTCAGCGCGACCGCCTCGACGGCGCGGCACGAGCCAGCCGGCGGCGCCAGGTCAGCCGCCGACCAGCTCGGCTACGGCTACGGCGCGGACAGGCGGACCCGGCCGGGCAGCGCCGGCCAGATCGGCCTGATCGGTCCAGGCGCGAGCATGCGGACGGCATGGCGCGGGGATCACCGGGCCATGCTCGTCGCCGAGTTCCTCGCCTCGGACGAGGCCGAGGACCTGTCCGACATCAAGGCGGCCAGCCGGTGCTGCGACCACATCGTTGACTACGGCTGCGACCAGGACTTCGGCAGGCCGCTGCGGATCAGCCCGGCCAAGGCGGAGACGTTCTTGCTGGACTGGCTGCCCAGGAAGGTCATGCTGACCCCGGCCGAGCAGCACGCGATGCCGCATGTGCTGGTGGCCTGGGCGCGCTGGGCCGGGGCAAGGTCCGGCCTGGACATCGCGGCCATTAGCAAGACGCTGGACGCGGTGTTCGACGCGATGTCGACATTCACCACCGTCTACCGCGATCCCGCCTCTTTCGGCCTCGAGCCTGACCTGGTCGGACGGCTGCTGCCCGACCGCGATCTCGAGGCCCTGCCGCGCCGGGCGTTCGCCTTCGGGGTGCTGGAAGGCACCTTTCGCGGCACGGACCTGAGCTCGCTCGACCCAGCGGACCCGGACCACCGGCGGGTCCTGCTCGCGGCTGACCACGATGACCAGGGCATGCGCCAGGTGAGCCAGGAGCATCTCAGCCAGCACGTGGCACTCGCTGACCGGCTCTGGCGCGGCGATCCGCCTGAGCTCTGGGATGCCGCGCAGCGCCTGCTCGATCTCGGCATGCCCCGCCATGACGTCGTGCACGCGCTGATCCACGCGATCGAGGGGGCCGGGCCGGATCACCGGGCGATCAGGATGGCGCTCGGCGACCTGCCGCCCGAGCCGCCGGGCTGATCGGCCGGGCTGACCGCCCGGGCTGAGCCGCCCCTGGTGAGCGAATGCGGCGGTCGCCGGGGCCTGCCTCCCGGCTCAGCCGCTGATGCCGCGGTAGGCCGTCTCGAGGTCGTCGGCCGAGATGGTCGTCAGCTGGGCCGCGCTGGCACTATCGCCCAGCTGGGCAACACGCAGGTCGCGCGAGGCGCAGGCGCGCTCGTACAGCGACCTGGCGTACCGTCCGTTGCCGAGTTCGTCGATCTGCCCCTGCTCGCAGGCCCGGGCGAGGATCTGGGTCAGCACCGGGAGCGCCTCGGGAGCGAAGCTGTCCCCGGCCTGGTCCGCGAAGATCGTCGCGATCCTGACCAGTTCCGGCGGACCGTAGCTGGGGAACGCGATCCTGACACTGAACCGGGAGGCGAGTCCGGGGTTGGTGCGCAGGAACCTGCTCATGTCGTCGGTGTAGCCGGCCAGCACCATGACCAGCCGGTCCCGGTCGTCCTCGGCTCTCTTCAGCAGCGTCGCCACGGCCTCGGATCCGAACGCGTCACCGCCGGAGTATCCGTCGTTATAGAGCGAATAGGCCTCGTCAACGAACAGGACGCCGCCCAGGGCCGAGTCCACTAGCTTGTTGGTCTTGATGGCCGTTGACCCAAGGTGATCGCCGACCAGGTCGGCCCGGTGCGCCTCCACGACGCCCGGCCGGACCAGCAGGCCGAGCGCGGCGAAGATCCTGGCCAGGATCCGCGCGACGGTCGTCTTGCCGGTGCCGGGCGGCCCCGTGAAAACAAAATGCCGGACCGGCGGCTGGCTGGTCAGTCCCTGCGCGTCCCGCAGCCGCGCGACCCGAAGCTGGGCCGCGATCTCGTGTACCTGGCGCTTGACCGGCTCAAGCCCGACCAGCCCGTCCAGTTCGGCGAGCGCGCTCTCCAGCGTCGGGGTCTCGTCGTAGCCGCGGTACCGCGACGTGAGCTCGCCGTAGGCGTGCTCAAGGTCACCGCCCCGCAGCGTGATCAGCTCGGTGGCGTCCGGCTCGGCGGACGCCGCCATCACCCGGACGTCCCTGGCCTGTCCCCCGCGCTCGAGCAGGGTCCGGACGAACCGGCCGTTGCCCAGCTCGTCACCGAGCCTGCGGCGCCCGACTTCCTCGAACATCCGCCAGAGCACCGAGCGCGCCTGCGGGTCGATCAGCTCCCCGCGTCGGGCGACCGTCAGGTCGGCTAGCTGGAGCAGCTCGGCAGGCGAGTATCCGCTGAACTTCACCCTGATCGCGAACCGGGAGGTCAGCCCAGGGTTCGAGGCGAGGAACGCCTCCATCTGCCGTTCGTATCCGGCCAGGATGATCACCAGCCGGTCGCGGTCGTCCTCGGCCCGCTTGAGCAGCGCCTGGACGGCCTCGTTGCCGAACCGGTCGTTCTGCCCGTCCCCCTCGTTGACCAGGCTGTAGGCCTCGTCGATGAACAGGACGCCGCCCAGCGCCGAGTCGATCAGCTCGTTCGTCTTGATGGCCGTCGCGCCAAGGTACTCGCCGACCAGGTCGGACCGCTGTGCCTCAACCACCGTCGGCACCTCGAGCAGGCCGAACGCGTAGAAGATCTTGGCCACGATCCGCGCCACGGCGGTCTTGCCGGTCCCCGGCGGGCCGAGGAAGACGAAGTGCTGCATCGGCTTCTCGGCGCCGATGCCCACCATGGCGCGCCTCCTGGCCGCCTCGATCGACGCCGAGAAGGACCTGACCTGGTCCTTCACCGCGGCTAGGCCGATCATCTCGTCGAGTTCCGCCATCGCCTCGTCCACGGTGATCACCGGCTGCTCGACTGTTGCATAGTCCGCGTCGGCGCCGGCCGGCCCCGTGACCGGGCCTGGCAGGCCGCTGCGGCCGGTCCGTCCCGCGGCGGTAACCCGCCCGTCGGCACTCGCCGTCGGCCGGGCGGCGGCGGACCCAGCGGACGGCCTGGCCGGGCGCTGCTGGCCGGGCGGACCGGTGGGCGCCTGACCGGGCTGGCCACCAGCCCGGTTCGGCCGCGACTGCTGGCCTGGCGACCAGGTGACGGGTGCCGTCGGGCCGCCACCGCGCACCTGCTGCACCCGGCCGCTCTGGCGGCTGTCCTGCCATGCCTTGGCTAGCCGCCAGCCGAGCACGACGGCGGCGAGCAGCCAGGCCAGCGCCGGGCCGATGAGCGAATGTCCCTTGCCGACCAGCCGGAATGCAGCGATACCTGGCAGCAAGGCGAGCAGCAGCACCCAGGTGACCGTCCGGCACGGCGCGAACCACCGGCCGAGCGCTCCCGCATGCGCGGCGAAAGCAGCCACGACAGGAAGGGCCAGGAGCGCGTAGTGCGGCAGCGAGACGCCGTGCGCCTGAGTCGCGACCAGCGCCACCCCCCACAGCGCCGCCGAGGCCGTCGCCCACGCGTCACGCCGCCCTGTCCATACCGCGTAGGGCGCGAACACCAGTGCCCCGAGCACCACAACCGCCGCGAACGGAACGCACAGGACGCAGCAGATGATAACGATGAGAGCCTTGACCGGCAGCGGCGCCGCGTCGTAGGAGCGACGGAGTCGGCTGAAGACGCTGCGCGCCGGCCCCTGGCCTGGCGCTGACAACGACCCGTCCGCAGGCGGCATCTCGCTCCCTTGCACCGCTACCTGTATAGCGCATTCACGCGCGGATCCGGCGATACACATTCAGATGAGATGGCAAAAAGAAGGTATCCGCCTGTCCATTCTCCCCGATCGCCGTCCGGATGCCAGCTGGAGCACGTCGTTGCGGTTGGAGGGGAAAGCCGCCATGATGTCCTGTCCGGCTCCGCTACCGGGCCCGAAGGAGGACGACATGGAGCGGATCGAGGCCGAGCTGCTGCTGCCAGGCGGCGGGGAACCCGTCCCCGACGGCGTGGTCGTCCTGGACGGGCCGCTGATCACCTACGCCGGGCCCGCCCTGCAGGCGCCGGAGACACCGGGCGCCACCGTGCACAGGACCGAGACCGTGATGCCCGGGATGTGGGACTGCCACGGACACTTCCTCGGCGTGCGGACGCTCGACCTGGGCCAGCTGCCGCTCGAGCCGATACCGCTGCGGGCCGCCCGCTGCGCGCGCGATCTGCGCAGCGCACTCGACGCCGGCATCACCTCCGTCCGCGAGGTCGGCGGTCTTGGCGTCTACCTGGCCAGGGCGGTCGCCGAGGGCGTGCTCGACGGCCCGGCCATCTACGCGGCCGGATCGATCCTGAGCACTACCGGCGGACACGCCGACCTGCATTCTTACCCGCTGTCCTGGATCAGCGACTTCGGCCATCACTGCGGCGAGCTCCGGCTGGCCGACGGGCCGGACGAGTGCATGCGCGCGGTCAGGGAGCAGCTGCGGCGCAACGCGCGGCTGATCAAGGTATGCGCCTCAGGCGGCGTGCTGTCCGAGATCGACAATCCGCTCCACCAGCAGTTCACCGTCGCCGAGATGCGCGTGATCGTCGAGGTCGCCGCCATGGCCGACCGGGTCGTGGCCGCGCACTGCCACGGCAAGCCCGGCATCATGGCGGCCATCGAGGCAGGCGTCCGCACCATCGAGCACGGCACCTACGCCGACGACGAGGCCTGCGACGCGATGCGCGAGACCGGCACGATCCTGGTGCCGACCCGCACCATCGTCGAGGACATCTCGGCCAACCTGAGCGCTGTCCCCGACTACGCGGCGGTCAAGCTCACCGCGCTGGCCGACACGCACGCGGAGGCGGTCTCGCGCGCCATCGAGCGCGGGGTCACCATCGCGATGGGCACCGACATCGGCGTGACCGGGCCCGACCGGCCCAACGTATGGGGCAGCAACGGGCTCGAGGTCACCTACCTGGTCAAGCTCGGGATGACGCCGCTCCAGGCGATCGAGGCGGCCACGGCCACCGCTCCGCTGACTCTCGGCCCCCAGGCGCCGAGGAGCGGCCGGCTGGAAGCCGGCTACGACGCCGACGTGATCACGGTCGGCGCCGACCCGCTCGCCGACATCTCCGTGCTCGCCCGGCCCGAGCACATCACCGCGGTCTGGTCCGGCGGCCGCCGGGTAAAAGGTTAGAACGCCCGGCCTAAAACTCCTCCCTGCATCACGCCAAGTCGGCCGCACGGAGCTGGCTTCGCCGCTCACCCCCGTCAAGACTTGCCGCGTATCGCCGCCCAGGCCCGTGCTATCGCGTCGCCCGGGCCGATCGGGCGGCGTCGCCGCGTGCAGGCGCGGATGTCACTGAAGGGGGCAAACGGAAATGATAGGGGCGCTCAGCGCATGGCGGCGGACGATCAGGCCTACGGCCGTCGTGGTCGCGGCGGCCGCGGCAACGGTCGTGCTCGCCAGCTCGGCTGCCGCTGCGACGCAGGCTTCGCACCGGCACAAGACGACCGGCCGGAGCCTGCAGACGCTCTTCAGCTCGGTCCGGGTATTCACCTCGGCCAGCGACACCGGTGCCATCAAGGGCAAGCTCGCGGGCCTTGGCACCGGGGTCAGCGTCCTGTGCTGGACCACGGGGGCGTATTACAAGGACACCACGGTCTGGTACGAGATCTCGGCGCCATTCCCCGGCTACGTCTCGGCGTTCAGCCTGAACGCTCACTACGCGCCGGCCGTCGGCATGCCGCACTGCCTGGCGCCGGCGTTCAGGGAGGAGTTCAACACGCTGGAGGCGAACCTGAAGATTCGCACGGCAGCATCGACGACCGCGACCATCGCCGGCTACCTCGGCGGTATCGGCAGCAAGGTCAGGATCGACTGCTACATCAAAGGCACGCCAGTCTTCGACGATCCGGTCTGGTATCACGCGGTCTCCCCGGCAACCGGCTACGTCACAGGGCGGCTGCTCAACACGGGCGGCGATCCGCTGCCAGGCGTGCCGCGCTGCTGACCGGGCGATCCGGCCGCGCAGGAGCTGCCGGGCGGCGGCTCGGGCCCTCTCCCCCGACTGAGCCGCCGCCCGGCGCCGCCCGCGACCCGCCGCCGCCATCCCGCGCCGCTCGCGAGCTCGCCGTCACTCAACCCGCGGCACTACTTGCACCGCTCCGACCTGTCCGCTCACGCGACCGGCCCCGAACCACGGCCCCTCGCTGAACGACGCCCGCTTTAGCGCCTATTACCCGATTCAGAGTTCGGGGCGCCGCCCGCTCATTCCACTTATCACGACTCGGTGTCATTATCGCGACCGATTTGGGCGTTATGCGGCCCGCTGGGCAGCGCCAAGTCGTGATAAGTGAGATCGGCGGCCGTCAGCTGACCTTCCCGCTGCGATAATCGGCCATGGCAACTGATCATCAGGCGTCGCATCAGCCCCAGCCGCCAGCATCATCGCGCCGGGGCGGCGGTGCGCCGCCCGGAACGCTGCACCCGGCCGAGGCCCCGCAGGCATCGCCGCACCAGGCCGAGGCGTCGGATCTGGGCGCTGAGCTGACCGGGCGGGCCGCACTGGTCACCGGCGGTACCCGCGGGATCGGCCTGGCCATCGCGGAGCGCCTGCGCGACCACGGCGCCAGGGTCCTGATCTGCGGTCGGTCCCAGCCCGACCGCGTTCCTGCCGGGATCGAGTTCGCGGCCGCTGACGTGCGCGACCCGGCGCAGGCTGCAGCCATCATCAGCGAGGCTGCCGGCCGCTTCGGCCGACTGGACATCGTCGTGAACAACGCCGGCGGCTCCCCGTCCGTGCCCGCGGCGACGGCGTCGCCGAACCTGATCACCTCCGTCGTGCGGCTGAATCTGCTGGCCCCGTTCTTCGTCGCGCAGGCCGCGAACGCCGTCATGCAGGCGCAGGACAGCGGCGGCCTGATCCTCAACATCGGCAGTGTCTCGGCCATCAGGCCCGCCCCGGGCACGGCAGCGTATGCGGCGGCCAAGGCCGGCCTGATCACCCTGACCCAGGCGCTGGCGATCGAGTGGGCGCCCGCCGTGCGGGTCAACTGCGTGACGGCGGGGCTGGTGCGCACCGACGACAATGCCGCTCATTACGGCGACGAGCAGGCGCTGGCCGCGGTGGCCGCGACGGTGCCCATGGGCCGGATGGCGTCCCCCGGGGACATCGCCGACGCCTGCCTGCTGCTGGCCTCGCCGCTAGCCGGCTACATCAGCGGCGCGAACCTCGTGGTGGACGGCGGCGGTCAGCGCCCGCTCTTCGTCACTGCCCGAACTGGTCCCTGACCCGGTCAGCCACGCCCGACAGGTTCAGTTCGAAGGTGTAGCCCTGCTCATAGCGGTAGCTTCGCCGCACGTCGACGGGATCGATGCCGTTGAGCGACTCCTTCGCCGCCCGGATCACCGCCGGGTTCTTGGCCGCCACCTGCCTGGCCACCGCCAGTGCGGCATCCCGCAGCTGATCCCTGCGCACCACCTGCAGGACCGATCCGTAGCTGTGCAGCTCGCTGGCGGTAGCGGTCGCTGAGGTATACATCATCGCGCGCATCCGGTGCTGCGGCACGAGCCGGGCGAGGTGGGTCGCCGCGCCCAGCGCCCCGCGGTCCACCTCGGGGAGCCCGAACGTGGCATCGTCGCTCGCCACGACGATGTCGGCGTTGCCCGCCAGCCCGACGCCGCCGCCCAGGCAGAACCCGTGCACCGCGGCGATCACCGGAACCTGGCACTCGTAGACCGCCGTGAACGCGGCCGCGCAGCCGCGGTTCACCCCGACCAGGGCGGAGAAGTCGCTGCTCGCCTGAAGCTCCTTGATGTCGACTCCGGCGCTGAAGCCGCGACCCTCGGCCCGCAGGACCACGACCCTGACCGCCTGGTCGTCGCCCAGGCTCCGCAGCACCCGGGCCAGCTCGAACCAGCCAGCCACCGGAAGCGCGTTGACCGGCGGGTGGTCCATCACGCACTCGGCGACCCCGTCCGCGCTCACCGACGAGCCGATCATGGCTTCTCCCCTCCGCTCAGCCTGGCCAGCACGGCTTCGGCCTCGGTGACGATCCGGTCGATCAGCTCGGCGCAGCTCGGCAGGTCCTCGATCAGGCCGGTGACCTGCCCGGTGGCCATCACGCCGTAATCCGGCCTGCCATCGATCATCGCAGCCCTGAGCAGGGCCGGGGTATTGGCGGCCAGCAGAACCTGGCCCAGGGCCAGGTCGTGCGACCGGTGCATCGCCAGGCCCTCGCGCGCCAAGGCCGGCCAGGAACTGCCGGTCAGCCGCCGGAAGGTCGCGGCGCTGCGCGCCGAGCGCAGCAGCCGGGCGACGGCGCCGTCGCGGACGAGGCGATCGACGAACGGCGTGCGCAGCAGCCGCTGCGGCACCCCGTCCAGCGCATCAGTGACCACCGTGTCGGCTACCGTGGCGGCCAGGTACAGCCGCTTGACGGAGTCCGGCACCTGGCTGTCGGCGGTGAGCAGGAACCTGGTCCCCATCGCGATCCCGGCGGCGCCGTAGCACAGCGCCGCGGCCAGCCCGCGGCCATCGAAGAACCCGCCGGCGGCAATCACCGGGATGCCGACGGCATCGACCACCTGGGGCAGCAGGATCGTGCTGGCGACCTGGCCGGTATGCCCGCCGCCCTCGCCGCCCTGCACGACGACGGCGTCGGCGCCCCACGCGGCGACCTTCTCGGCATGCCGGCGTGCCCCGATCGACGGCACGACGACTACCCCGGCCTCCTTCAGCCGCGCGATGAGCTCAGGCTTCGGGGCGAGCGCGAAGGAGGCCACCCGGACCCGCTCGCTGATCAGCAGGTCCACCCGGCGCCCGGCATCGGGCGCGTCGGCACGCAGGTTCACCCCGAACGGGGCCGGCGTCAGGCTCCGCGTCTGCTCGATCGCGGCCGCCAGCTCGGGGTAGCTCATCGTCGCGCTGGCGAGGATGCCGAGGCCGCCGGCGTTAGCGGTGGCGGCGGTCAGCGCCGGCCCTGAGACATAGCCCATGCCGGTCTGCACGATCGGATAGCGCACGCCGAACAAATCGCAGATCGGCGTGCGCAGCGCGGTCATCATCCGCGCACCTCGGCGTCCCGGGCTCCGCCGGGGTCGATCACCGATCTGATCAGCTGGAGTTCCCGGGCGGCCGGCTCGCGGGTCAGCGGCACGTCGTCAGGAACGACCAGGTCGAACCCGGTCGCCTCGCATACCTCGGCGACCGTCACCCCGGGGTGCACCGACACCAGCCGCATCCGGTGGCCGCTGGTCACGAAGTCGAAGACGCCGAGGTTGCTGACCACGCAGCGCAGTTCGTGGTAGCGCGAGGCCGGCTCGCCGGCCTGGGCGGCGCGGTCGTATCCGATGCCGCTCACCATGTCGACCCGCTGAACGAACGCCCTCGTCGTATGGCGCGGCACCCAGTAGCTCGTCGGGTGGTTGACCGTGTTGCCTGGCGCCCCCCGGACCCCGAGCAGCGCGGCCTTCGGACGGCTGAATTCGCCGATAGCGGAGATATTGACGTTGCCGTAGACGTCGATCTGGCTGGGGCTCATCATGACGTGGCGCTTGCCGTTATAGATGAGGTCGAATATCGCGCGGTACGGCATCCAGCCCTCGATCACCTGCGGCTGGGAGCCGATGGCCCAGGTGCCCTGGCCCAGCATCGCCTCGCCGTCGGTGAGCAGCAGGTCGGGCGAGAAGGTGGCTCTGGCCAGCCGGGCGCCGATAGTCGGGATGAGCCCGATCGGGCTGGCCAGGATCTCCCCGTCAGCCCGCCACGCTTCGGCGCAAGCCACGACGCAGACCTCGGCCCTGGTGGCGGCGCCAGTCATGACGCCCCCAGTGTGGCGTCCCGGCGGGCTGTCACGGCGGCCTGATAGCCGGTCTCGTCCCGGTCAAGGTAGCTGGCGCGGAAGGCCGCCCAGGCGGCCGGATCGGAGGCGGCGCCGGCGTACTCGCGCTGAAACTCCTCGTCCCGGCCGTAATCCGGCTCGCAGGACGTGAAGTGCGCGCCGTGCGGTGCCTCGACCACGCCGGCCACCATCCACCGCTGGATCCGCAGCGTCTGCACCGGCGCGGAGGCGGTCAGCTCGGGCGTCGGCACGACCTTCTCGCAGGACACGTAGGCCCGCTGCGCGGCGGTGCAGAACAGGTCGTCGAAGTACGGATCAGGACCGAGGAACTGCGCGTTGCCGGCCTCGTCGGCCCGGCTGGCGTGCACGATCGCCGCGTCCAGGGGCAGGGCCGGCATGGCGAGGAGTTCCTCGCCGTCGTACGGGGACCGCACTGTGCGCAGGTCGGGGTTGACGCGCAGCACGTCAGAGCCGAGCCCGGCCCTGGTCGGCAGGAACGGCAGCCGGCAGGACGCCGCGTAGAGGCCTAGCTGCAGCATGCCCTCGTCGTACTCGGCCACCTCGATGGCACCCGACTGCCTGGCCGCCCGGAAGTGCGGCTCGAGCGGAATCGAGTCCAGCGAGACGAACCCGTAAACCAGCTTCCTGACCTTGCCCGCCGCCAGCAGCAGGCCGACATCGGGGCCGCCGTAGCTGACGATGGTGAGATCGGTGAGGTCGGACCGGCAGATCGCGCGGACCAGGGTCATCGGCTTGCGCCGCGAGCCCCAGCCCCCGATGCCGATCGTCATCCCCGAGCGCAGTTCCGCCACCACCGCGGCCGGCGTCATCAGCTTCTGCCTCATGGGCCGCCCTTCCAGCGGATGTAGCAAGCGCTTGTTTGATATCTCGGACGTCACTATACTCAGGGCCGACATGAGCCGAGAGCCTGTGGACAGGCACGAGCAGATCCTGGCCGTCGCTGCCGGGCTATTCGCGCGCAAGGGCGTCGCGGCCACGACGGTGCGCGAGATCGCCGACGAGGTGGGCATCTTGTCCGGCAGCCTGTACCACCACTTCGATTCCAAGGAAGCGATGGTCGACGAGATCCTCGCGCCCTACCTGCGGGATCTGCGCACGGCGTATCAGCCGGTCCTGGGTCGCGCGGCCGACCCGCGGACGAAGCTGCGCGACCTGGTCGTTGCCTCGCTGCAGGTCGTGGAAGCACATCCGCACGCGACCGAGATCTATCAGTCCGACGTCAACTACCTCTCGCAGTTCGAGCGCTTCGGCTACCTGACGGCTGCGGCTGCCGAGGTCAGGCAGGCCTGGCTCGAGGTGATCAGCGACGGAGTCGCCCGCGGAGCCTTCCGGGCCGACCTGGAGCCGAGAATCGCCTACCGGCTGATGCGGGACGCGATCTGGCTGTCGGTGCGATGGTTCAAGCCGACCCGCGATTACCCGCTGGCCAGGTTCGCCGAGGACTGCACGTCCCTGTTCCTGGACGGCGTCGCCGTGCCGGCCCAGGTGAGGTCACTGGCCGAGGTAGGCGAGAACGGCTAGCGATCGCCAGGCATCCGCTCAGCCCGCCCGTGTGGCTGGCGGGCTGCCCGGGCACCCCGCCAGCCACATTTCCGGCTCAGGACACTAGCTGCAGCCGCTGGTGGAACCGCAGCCCTCGCAGACATAGCAACTGCCGGCCGGGCGCATCTTGGTCCCGCAGGTCAGGCAGAGCGGCGCGTCCGCGACCCGGCCCTGATGCGACTCGATCAGCTCGGTCGAACTCCGGGGTACCGCTGGCAAGTCCGCCGCGCGAGCCGGCTGCGCTGGCGGGCCATCGGCCTTGCGATCAACCGATGCCGACCTCCACTCCTCTCGGGGCGCGGACTGAGCCAGTTCCTCGGGGTCGACCTCGTCGCTGGCGGCCGACGGATCGGCGCCGTCCAGGATGGCCGAGCGCTCGGTGACTGACAGGATGCCCAGGTCGGCGCGCTGATCGTAGGGCAGGTGGTCGAGGGCCAGCCGCCGGAAGATGTAGTCCATCACCGAGCTGACCATGCGGATGTCGGGATCGTCGGTGATCCCGGCCGGCTCGAACCGCATGTTGGTGAATTTCTCCACCCACTTCTCCAGCGGGACGCCGTACTGCAGGCTGACCGAGATCGCCACCGAGAACGCGTCCATCACGCCGGCCAGCGTCGAGCCCTGCTTGCCGAGCTTGAGGAACACCTCGCCGACGTCGCCGTCCGGGTAGGTCGACGCGGTCATGTAGCCCTCGGACCCACCGACGGCGAAACGTGTCACGACCGCCGAGCGCTGCTTGGGCAGGCGCCGCCTGACCGGCCGCCCGGCCACCGGCGCTGACTGCACCGCCACCGCGTGCCCGGCGCTGTCGGCCGGGGCGACCGCCTCGGCGGACTTGTTCTTGGAGACCGACAGCGGCTGCCCGACCTTGCAGTTGTCCCGGTAGATGGCCAGTGCCTTGAGGCCGAGCTTCCAGCCCTCGAAGTAGACCTTCTCGATGTCCTCGACGGTGGCGCTCTCGGGCAGGTTGACCGTCTTGCTGATCGAGCCGGACAGCGCGGGCTGGACCGCCGCCATCATCCTGACGTGGCCCATCGGGCTGATCGAGCGCTCTCCCATCGCGCAGTCGAACACCTCGTAGTGCTCGGTCCGCAGGCC
>JADGPC010000391.1 GCA_017882645.1 Streptosporangiales bacterium
ACGAGCCTCTGCTGCAGCCGGGGGTCGGACACGGCGAGGATCCGCACGGCCAGCAGGCCGGCGTTGCGGGCGCCGCCGACGGCGACCGTGGCGACCGGGATCCCGGCGGGCATCTGGACGATCGACAGCAGCGAGTCCATCCCGTCCAGGTGCGCGAGCGGCACGGGCACGCCGATCACCGGCAGCGGCGTCACCGCGGCGAGCATGCCGGGCAGGTGGGCCGCGCCGCCGGCCCCGGCGATGATCACCTTCAGCCCGCGGGCGGCCGCCGCGCCGCCGTAGCCGATCATGTCGTGCGGCATCCGGTGCGCGGACACGACGTCGGCCTCATGCGGGACGCCGAACTCGTCCAGGACGGCCGCCGCTGCCTGCATCACCGGCCAGTCCGAGTCACTGCCCATGACCACGCTAACCTGCGGCTGCCCGCTCATCGGCTGCTCCTGCCTAATCTTCGGTCCCGTGGCTGAGGTAATTCGCGGTCCGCCAGGCCCGGTCGCGCAGCGCCGCCACGTCCTCGCCGGCGACCGTGACGTGGCCGACCTTGCGGCCCGGCCTGACCGCCTTGCCGTACAGGTGCACCTTTACCCCGGGGTCGGCCGCCATCACGTGGATCAGCCGCGAGTACAGGTCGGGCTCGCCGCCGAGCACGTTGACCATCACCGCGGTCGCCGACGTCGGCGCCGGCGCGCCGAGCGGCAGGTCGAGCACGGCCCGGAGGTGCTGCTCGAACTGCGAGGTGATGGCCCCGTCGATCGTCCAGTGCCCGCAGTTGTGCGGCCGCATGGCCAGCTCGTTGATGATCAGCTCGTCCCCGACGGCGAACAGCTCGACCGCGAGCAGCCCGGTGACGTCAAGTTCCGCCGCGATAGTGAGCCCGAGCTGCTGCGCCCGCATGGCGACACTGGGGTCCAGGTCCGGCGCCGGCGCGATGACCTCGCGGCAGATCCCGTCTTCCTGGACGGTCTGCACGACCGGGTACGCCGCGCCCTGCCCCTTCGGCGACCTGGCCACTAGCACCGCGAGCTCGCGGTCGAACGCCACGTACTCCTCGACCAGCAGGCCGATTCCGTGGGCGATCACATCGGCGGCTGAGCTCTCGTTCTCGCAGATCCAGACCCCCTTGCCGTCGTAGCCGCCGGACGTGGCCTTAAGCACCACCGGCCAGCCCTCGCCCTGCGCCGCGAAGCTGGCGACCTCGTCCGGGTTCGACACCGGGCGGTACCGCGGGCACGCCGCGCCCAGTGCCCTGAGCGAGCGAAGCGCGCTGAGCCGGTCCCGCATCGCCGCCTTGTCCTGGGCGAAGCGCAGCGCCGGGCCACCGGGCCGGACCGCCGTGACGGCCTCCAGCGCGGCCAGGTGCTCCCCCGGCACGTGCTCGTGATCGAAGGTCACTACGTCGCAGCCCGCGCCAAACGCCAGCAGGTCGTCCGCGCGGTGGTAGTCGCCGGTCTGGGTGTGCGCGCTGACCTGTGCGGCGCTGTCGGCGGCCGTGTCGGCGAGGACCCGGAACTCGATGCCCAGCCCGATCGCCGCCTGGGCCGTCATCCGCGCCAGCTGACCGCCGCCCACCATGCCGACGACCGGCTGCCGGTCCTGGTCTCCGGCCCGGGCCGGCTGCGGAACGCCCACCCGCCGTAGCCTACGAGGTCACCGGCCCGATCTTCAGGCCGGACCGGCCACCACCGGCTCGTCCAGCCGCTCGAGAACGGGCTGCGGGAAGATCACCGCGAACGTGGCCGGCCGCGGCCGGACCAGGACCAGCTGGCCGCCGTCGGAGGAGGCGACCGACTTGGCCAGCGCGAGGCCGAGTCCGGTTCCGCCGGCGCCGCTCACGCTCCGCTCGAAGATCCGGTGCACCAGGTCGGGCGGGACGCCCTTGCCCTCGTCCTTCACCTCGATCACGACCGACCTCGGTGTCTGCGAGGTCCGGATGCTCACCGTCCCGCCGCCGTGCACGAGCGCGTTGTCCATCAGCGTCGCCACGACCTGCGACACTCCGCCCGCGCTGACATATGCGCGCAGCCCCTTGTCGCCCGCCACCTCCAGCTTCCTGCTGGCCGCGGTGAACGCCGGCTCCCACTCGACCACCTGCTGGGAGATGATGTCGTCGATGCTGGACAGCTGCGGCGCGCCGGAGGAGGACCGGCGGGCCCGGCCGAGCAGCTGGCCGACGACCTGCGCGAGCCGGTCGGTCTGGGCCAGTGCCGCCGTCCCTTCCTCCCTGACCACCTCGGGATCCTCGGCCGCCGCCACCATCTCCTCCAGCCGCATGGACAGCGCGGTCAGCGGGGTGCGGAGCTGGTGCGAGGCATCCACGGCGAAGTCCTGCTCAGCCGAGATCAGGTCGGTGACCCGCTGCGCCGAGTTATCCAGCCCCTCGGCCACCCGGTCGAGCTCGCCGATCCCGTACCGGCGGCCGACCGGCCTGGCATCACCGGAACCGATCCGGTCTGCCGCCCTGGCCAGGTCCTGAACCGGCCTGGCCAGCCTCCTGGCCTGGGCCATCGTCAGCCCGGCAGCTACCACGAGGGAGATCAGTCCCAGCACGCCGACCTGCACGGGCGACAGCCGGAGCGGATGCGACCCCGAGTGATGCGAGACCGCGATGACCTCCAGCCCGGCCCCGAACACCAGAACGGCGGCGATGGCAACGCCGAACATCGACGTCAGCAGACGACGCTGGATCAAGGCTCAGTCTCCGCGTTCGAACCTGAATCCCACACCCCGCACGGTCGTGATGAAGTGCGGATCGTGGGCATCGTCACCGAGCTTGCGGCGCAGCCAGGACACGTGCATGTCCAGGGTCTTGGTCGACCCCCACCACTTGCTGTCCCAGACCTGACGCATGATCTGATCCCTGGTCACGACCTTGCCGGCCTCGGAGACCAGCAGATGAAGCAGGTCGAACTCCTTCGACGTCAGGTCGAGCTCACGGTCGCCAAGCCAGGCCCGCCGGGCATCGTTGTCGATCCGCACGCCCTGCACGACCTGGGTAGGCGACGCGCCCCGGCGCAGCAGCGCCCTGACCCTGGCCAGGAACTCAGCCAGCCGGAACGGCTTGGTGACGTAGTCGTCGGCCCCCGCGTCCAGGCCGATGACCGTGTCCACCTCTTCCGCCCTGGCGGTGAGGATCAAGACCGGCGTGTCCTGGCCGGCCAGCCGGAGCCGCCGGCAGACCTCAAGTCCGTCCATCCGCGGCAGGCCGATATCAAGCACGATGAGATCGATTCCGCCGGCCTTCGCGACCTCGAATGTACCCGGCCCGTCGGCGGAAACCCCGACCTCATAACCCTCACGTCGCAAAGCGCGGGCCAGCGGTTCGGAAATAGACGGGTCGTCCTCGGCAAGCAATACGCTAGTCATGCCCCAGATGCTAAGGCGAACAACCGCAATTCCGTCGCTGCGACGCACCGCAGTTAAGGCAACAATTTGGTCAAGTCAGCGGCTTGGTTACGGTGCCTGAATAGCTATTATGACAACTCGCCCGGAATTCCGTGAGTCAATTCATTTACCGAACAAAAAGCACGCGCTAGTCACCGTTTGGAGGCCGGCGCCGGCTCCCGCTCGGCTACTCCGCCATCCGCGCGAGGACTAGCCCGCGCACTCGGCCGGGTCCAGCCCTGCCGCGCTGACGAGCCTCGGCCCCGGCGCGTCATCCGCGCCGAGCAGGCCGAGGAGCATGTGCTCGGTCCCGACGTAGTCGTGCCCGAGCGCCTGAGCCTCGCCGACCGAGCGCTCGATCGCTCGCTTGGCCTCGGAGACGTAGGCCGGGCGCGGGAAGACGAACTTGCCGCGGCCGAAGGACTCGTCGGCCCGCCGCCTGACGTCGTCGACGTCGATGCCGATCGTCGCCAGCGCCGCGACGGGCTCGGCCGCGCTCGCGGCGGTCAGCCCGTCCGCCGTCAGCTGGCCGACGGCCAGGCGCCGGGTCTCTTCCGCCGTCATGCCCTGCCCGGCAAGGACCTGGCCGGCCAGGCCGTCGTCCGTGCCGGCGAGCCCGAGCAGCAGGTGCTCGGCCGCGACGAAATCGTGGCCGAGCATGATCGCCTCGTCCTGGGCCAGCACGAGGGCCCGCTTCGCCGCGTCGGTGAAAATGTCGAACACGTCAGTCCTCCCTGCCCTGCGCCTTGCGCCTGGTCGCGTGCTTCTCGTGCACCGACTGCCGGCTGACCTGCAGGGCATCGGCGATGCCCTGCCAGGACCAGCCCTGGTCGCGCGCACTGTCCACGTGCAGCCGTTCCAGTTCGTCCAGCAGCCGCCGGAGCGCTACCACAGCCCGCAGTCCGACGGCCGGATCCTTGTCGGTCACCTGCCCCACGAGCGCGGCGGGGCCGTTGTCAGCTGCCATGTGTGTCAGGTTAACCTGACACGCATGGCAGTGTCAAGAAACCCTGACACCCGGCGAGACGGATGATCGTCCCAGATGCGTCGTTTACCCCGTTTAGCTGCGGCCCGGGCACCAGATGAATGTCACATTCATCCGCGAAAACAGCTATGAATGTGACATTCATCTGACGCCGGGCAGTCCGCAGCGCCGAACCACGCGAGTTAGCGCGGGGGCTGGCGGCTAGACCGGGGTTACGCCGTGGCGGCGGCGGGAGAACGAGCGGTCCTTGCCGCGCACGGCGGCGAACCGGCGGATCAGCTCAGGCCGCAGGTCCTCTGGCTCGACGATGTCGTCGATGACGAGTTCGCCGGCCAGCCGGAGGATGTCGATGTCCGCCTCATAAGCGTCGCGGAGCTGCTGGACCTGAACCTCCCTCTCGGCCGGGTCAGCGATGGCCGCGAGCTTGTTGTAGTAGACCGCGTTCACCGCGGCCTCGGCACCCATGACCGCGATCTTGGCGGTCGGCAGGGCGAGGGTGGCGTCAGGCTCGAAGCCGGGACCGGCCATGGCATACAGTCCGGCGCCGTAGGCCTTGCGGACCACCACGCATATCTTCGGCACCGTGGCCTCGGCGACCGCGCTGATCATCTTCGCGCCGTGCCGGATGATGCCCTGCCTCTCGACCGCCGTGCCGACCATGAACCCGGGGACATCGGCCAGGAACAGCAGCGGGACATTGAAGGCATCGCAGATCTGGATGAACCTCGTCGCCTTGTCGGCCGAGTCGACGAAGAGCACGCCGCCCTTGAACATCGGGTTGCTGGCAACCACGCCGACCACCTGGCCGTTCAGCCGCGCGAAACCGGTCACCAGCTCCCGAGCCCACAGCTCGTGGATCTCGAACAGCGAGCCGGCATCAACCAGGCCGCGGATGTACCGCCGCATGTCGAACGCCTGGCGCTCGCTGACCGGGATCAGCTTGCGCAGGTCGATCGGATCGGGCTCGGCCGGGTCAGCGGCCGGCGGCGCCGACTGCCAGTTCCCTGGCAGGTACGACAGGTACCGGCGGACCGACTCGATCGCGTCGGCCTCGGTTGGGGCCAGATGATGCCCGCAGCCGGAGATCGTGCAGTGCATCCGGGCACCGCCCATCTCCTCAAGCGTGGTCTGCTCCTTGACCACCATCTCGACCATGCGCGGGCTGCCGAGGTACATCGATGCGTTGCCGTCCACCATCGCGACGTAGTCGCAGAACGCCGGGATGTACGCGCCGCCCGCCGCGGACGGGCCGAACAGGGCGCAGACCTGCGGGATCGCGCCCGACGCCCGCACCTGGGTGTGGAAGATCTTCCCGGCGCCGCGCCGGCCGGGGAACATCTCGACCTGGTCGGTGATCCGCGCTCCGGCCGAGTCGACCAGGTAGATCATCGGCAGGCCGGCGGTGTAGGCCTTCTCGATGATCCTGATGATCTTCTCGACGGTCCGGGCGCCCCAGGATCCCGCCTTGACCGTGGAGTCGTTAGCCATCAGCGCGACCGGCCGTCCGCCGACCGTTGCCGTGCCGGTGATGACGCCGTCCGCCGGGAGCCCGTCGGCGCCCGCGTTGGCGAAGATGCCGTCCTCGGCCAGGCTGCCCTCGTCGACCAGCAGGGCGATCCTGTCCCGCGCGAAAAGCTTGCCCGCCGCCGCAGCCGAGGCGTGGTACTTCTCGGCGCCGCCAGCGGCGATCCTGGACCGGATGCCGGGGAGGTCCTCGTGGCTCGGGCTGCCGGGTCCGGGGCCCGATCCCGGTTCGGGGCCTGATTCGAGGCCGGGGCCTGATCCGGGGCCGGG
>JADGPC010000392.1 GCA_017882645.1 Streptosporangiales bacterium
GCGGGGTGCCGTTGGTGAACTTCACGCCCTTGCGGATCGTGAAGGTCAGGGTCTTGTTCCCGTTGCCCCACGCCCACTTGGTGGCCAGCCACGGGCTTTCCTGGCCGCTCTGGAGCGTGTTGACGAACACAAGCGGCTCATAGACCGTTCCGAGTGAGAACGAGATGTAGGACAGGTTGAACGGGTTGAAGTCGCAGGTCCAGTTCCCGCCGCTCTCGTTGTCAATGGTCAGGATTCCGCTGGCGCCCGACGACGGGGAACCGCCGGGGCTCGGGCTGGATGAGCATGCTGCCGCCAGCAGACTTGCCGCGATGACGACCCCGAATTTGGTTAGGCGTCTCATAGCTTCGGCCCTTCTTGAATGCTGCATCTTGCTGTGTGGAGTACGTCACGGCTCTGCTCGCGTGCCGGACGATGGCCAGCCGGCGAGGGGTATCCGGTTAGCCGGGTGCCGACGATGCCGCTGTCGGCGATGGTGCCAGTAACCATCATGAATGTCTAGAATCTCCTGAAGTTCATGACTTCGGTCGTCTTCCCAGGTGACCTTCGTCATCTTCGGGCTTCACGCGAACCAGGCGACTGGCGTTCGGGGGCAGCGTCATGATCGGGGCAGCGTGACGGGAGGACGCGCGGCGGCGCGGGCGGGATTCGGAGCCCCCGAGTGCGAACTGTCCGACCATGACCCTGCCAGTTCAGTAAACGATGCCGCGACCCACTATCGTGGAGATTGTTAGGACAGTATCCTAACTATCCGAGACGTAACAGAGGTCGTGGCCGAACCGTGATCTGGCGCGTGAATCCTGAACGCCCTAAGGCAGAATCCCGGCCGGCCGGGTGGTCAGTTCGCCAGCGGCGGCGCACGTTGCGGGAGGCTGTTTCTCGTTGGACATGATCTCATTCGGGCTGGTCTTCCTCGAGCTTGTCTTCGGCCAGCTGCACCGCCTGCCCGGCCGCGGCGAGGAGGTTTTCACCGACGAGTTCGCGATCTCCTGCGGCGGCGCGGTCACCAGTGCCACCGTCGCGGCTGGTGCGGGGGTGCGGGCCGGGCTGTGCACGATGCTCGGCGACGACCTCGGCTCGCAGGTAGTGACCGAGCACTGCGCCGCGGCGGGCGTGGACCTGTCACCGTCGGCGCACGTGGCCGGGCCGACCGCCGGGATCACGGTCGTGCTGAACTTCGACGGGGACCGCGGGTTCGTGACGCATCTGCCGTCCGCCGCGGCCGGCGAGCGGGCCGAGATCCAGCGCTGGCACAGCATGCTGCGCGCGGAACGCCCGGCCTGGTGCTACCTGCACGCCGGGCGGCTGGTGCCGCCGTTCCTGCGCGAGGCGCGCGAGCTTGGCTGCAAGATCATGCTGGACACCTCGCTCGGCGACGAGCGCGAGCGCGACGCCGTGATCGAGTGCGTCGCTCTCGCCGACATCTTCGTGCCCAACTCCGATGAGCTGCTCAGGCTGACCGGCGCGCCCGGCCTGGGCGAAGCGGTCGCGGCGGCGGCGGCGTGGGGCACCCAGCTGGTGGTGACCAGGGGCAAGGCTGGTGCCCTGGTGGCCGGCCCGGACGGTTCCGTCACCGAGGTGCGCGACGGCGTCAGGGAGGTCATGGTCAGGGACCTCACCGGTGCGGGCGACAGCTTCGCCGGGGCGATGATCGCCGCGCTCATCGGCGGTGCATCGGTCACCGAGGCCGCGGTCGCCGCCAACGCCGCGGGATCGGAGGCCGTCGGCAGGCTCGGCGGCGTCGGCCAGGTCGGTGCCGCCGGGACGGGCGCGGGCTGGCCGTTGCGCCCCATGGTTGTCAAGGACGTGACCACCGCGCTCGCCGCAGCGATGCAGCCGGGCGTGACCGGACAGGGTTAGGGAGCAGGGCGATGAAGCTAGCCATTCTCGGCGGCGGCGGTGTGCGGATGCCCGCCTTCGTCCGTGCCGTGCTGGCCGGACGGCCGGGGGCCTTCGACCAGATCTGCCTGTTCGAGCCCGACGCCGCCAGGCGGGCGACGACGGCCAGGCTGGCCGCCGAGGTGGCGGTGGTACTCGGCCAGCCGGACGTCGTCACCGTCACCGCCGACGCGGCTGAGGCGTTCACCGGCGCGGACTACGTCTTCTCGGCCATCAGGGTCGGCGGTGACCGCGGGCGGGTGATCGACGAGCAGGTGGCGCTGCGGCGCGGCATCGTCGGCCAGGAGACGACCGGGCCAGGCGGCTGCGCGATGGCGCTGCGGACGATCCCGGTCGTGCTGTCCTACTGCGAGCTACTCAGCCAGTGCGCGCCGGAGGCGGTCCTGGTCAACTTCACCAACCCGGCGGGCCTGATCACCCAGGCGATCAGCGCGCAGGGCAAGGTGCGGGCGGTCGGCGTCTGCGATACCCCGTCAGGGACGATCGCTGACCTGGCCAGGTTCGCCGGAGCGGGCCGCGGGGGAGCCGGTCAGGCGCGGGCCGGGTACGGCGGCCTGAACCACCTGGGCTGGGTCACCTCGTTCGAGGTCGACGGCGAGGACCTGCTGCCCGACCTGATGGCCAGGTTCGAGGACCTGCAGCGGTCTGATCGCCAGTTCGCCGCCTTCGACGCCGACGAGGTGCGGCGGGTCGGCGCGATCCCGACCGAGTACGTCTACTACTACTACGACCCACGGCGTTACGTCGACGGCGTGCGGCGGGCCGGCTCGAGCCGCGGCCAGGACGTGGCGGGCCTGAACTCCGAGCTGCTGACCGCGATCGGGCAGGCCTTCGCCGACGGCGACGTGCACGCCGCGTGGTCGGCCTACGCGAACCTCATCGGCGTCCGGCACGACACCTACATGAAGACCGACACCCAGGGCGCCAGCGGGCAGGCCCAGGCGCGGGCGGAGCGGGCGGCGGCCGGCGCCGTCCCGATCGAGGCGGGCGAGCTTGGCGGATACGAGGGCCTCGCGCTGCGAGTGATCGACGGGCTGGCCGGACGGGGCGCGAGTGATGTCATCGTGAACATGCGCAACGACCGGGCGCTCGACTTCCTCGACCCTGACGACATCGTGGAAATCCCCGCCCGGGTGGACGCCGGCGGCCTGTCCAGGCTCGGACCGCCGGCTGACCTGCCCCGGTCGGCGCGGGCCCTGGTGATGGCTGTGAAAGAGTACGAGCGAGGAATCGTGGAGGCCGCGATGTCGGGTAATGCCAGCCTGGCCGCCGTCGCGCTCGCTCAGCATCCGCTGGTGCCGGGGATCACGGCCGCCAGGGAGCTGGTCGCCGAGTACACCGAGCTGCATGGCGAGCACCTCGCCTACCTGCGCTAGATGACTGACGCCGCCGCGGGAGCCGGGTTCACCCCGGCCCGACCTCAGCTCATCAGGACGATGAACGAGCAGCTTCTGCTCAACCAGATCCGCCAGCTTGGCCTGTGCTCGCGGGCCGACCTGGCCCGGCTGTCCGGGCTGTCGAAGCCGACGGTGTCGCTGGCGCTGGCCAACGTCGAGCGGTCCGGGCTGGTCAGGACGGCCGGCCAGCGGACCGGCGTGCCCGGCCGGTCAGCGGTGCTGTACGAGATCCGGCCGGAGGCTGGCTACGTGCTCGGGCTCGACATCGGGCACGAGTACCTGCGCGGCGCGATCGCCGACCTGACCGGCGAGATCAGGGCCAAGGCCGAGTCGCGCTGCCCGGCGGCGAGCGTGAGCAAGCGGGTCAGCGAGCTGGTCAGGCTGGCCGACGGCATCTGCTCGGCGGCGGGCGTGACCAGGGCGGAGGTCACCCAGACGGTGCTGGGCAGTCCGGGTGTCTACGACCCGAGGCGAGACGCCATCACGCTGACCGGCGGGATGGCCGGCTGGGACCGGCCGGCCGTGCTGGCCGGCCTGCGCGGCGCGTTCGGCGAGAACCTGGCCGTGGAAAACGACACCGACGCCGCGGCACTCGCCGAGCGCGAGCACGGTCACGGCCGGGAGTTCCCCAGTTTCGTCTTCGTGTCGATCGGGACCGGCATCGGGATGGGCCTGGTGCTCGGCGGGCAACTGCACCGGGGGGCGCACGGGGTGGCCGGCGAGATCGCGTTCCTGCCGATCACCGAGGGTCCGGCCGGCGAGCCCGCCGACGACGAGGTCCGCCGGCGCGGGACGCTTGAGGCGGTCGGCTCGGCGGCCGCGATCGTGCGGGCGGCCCGGCGGGCCGGGCTGCGTACCCAGTCGGCGCGCCAGGTTTTCGCCGCCGCGGCGGCCGGCGACGACCGGGCCGCGGCGATCGTGGCGGCCGAGGCGAGGCTCGTGGCCAAGGCGATCTGCGCGATCGTCGCGGTGGTCGACCCGGGGCTGGTCGTGCTCGGCGGCGGCATCGGGCAGGCGCCGGGATTCGCCGCCGCCGTGGGCACCGAGCTCGGCCGGATCGCGCCGGTGCTGCCTGAGCTCAGGGTGAGTGCGCTCGGGACGAGCGCGGTGGTGGACGGCTGCCTGGCCTCTGGCGCTGACCTGGCCTGGGGCCGGCTCACCGCGCAGCTCGCCCAGGCCCAGGCCGATCAGCTGCCGGCCGCGGCGGACGGCGACCGGGGTGACCAGATGGTGGCGCTGCCGGCGACGTGAGTCGTCAGGAGATGTAGGCGCTCGATTCCTTCTGCCAGAGGAAGAAGATCGCGCCCAGCCCGACCAGCCACATCGCGGCCGAGTAGATCATGTTGCCGATCGTGATGGCGCCGAACAGGTGACTGACGAAGCTCCAGGTACTGAGCGCGAAGAGCACGCTGGCGGCGATCCTGGCCCACTTGAGCCCGCCGCGGTTGGCCCTGGCCATGAACAGCCACGCGGCGATCTCGACCAGTCCCGACACGACCGCGATCGTGATCAGGAAGTTCTGGGTCGCGTGCAGCTGGGCCAGCGTGGCGTGCTTGTGGCTGGCCCGCAGCGCCTTCTCGCCGGTCGCTACGGCGATCACGCTGATCACCAGGCCGACGGCGGTCACCGCGGCGCCCGCGTACATGAGCCGGACGGCGATCACGACGGACCTCGGCGGGTCGGGCCGGACCGGCGCGACCGCGTCCGCCGACCCGGTCTTCGCAGCCGGCTTGCCCAGCCTGACGGGCTTGCCCAGCCTGACGGGCTTAGCCGGCCTGGCTGGCTGAGCCGGCCCGGCCAGATCGGCGTTCCCGGCGTTCCCGGCCGTCCCGGCTTTGCCGGTCTTCCCGGCCGTCCCGGCTTTCCCGGTCTTCGCGGCCGGCGCCTCGGATTTGTCCATCGGCTGTTCCTTGGTTGTCACGTGCGGAGCCTACCCCCCGCCTAGCCCCGGTGGCCCGGCTTGTACTGCCACAGCCAGATGCTCTTGAAGTGCGGGCATTGCTGGCCCGGCTTGATGTTCGCCAGGCACATGCCGTTGTTGTGCCGGAAGCCCAGCGCCTCCAGATACCGGTCGATGTGCCCGAGCCGCTCGATCGGATGCCACTTCGTCCACAGGTTCCGCCATTCGACGACCCAGCCGACGTTCATCGTCCGCAGGTCGGCGGCGGCTTTGCGGGTCTGGGCCGGCGAGGGGGTCTGGCTGTGCTCGGCGATGTACAGGTAGC
>JADGPC010000393.1 GCA_017882645.1 Streptosporangiales bacterium
GCCAGGAGCCATCGGCCGCGGGCTGGGCGTGATCGCGCTTCCCGAGAGCTCGGCGCCGGCCCAGGGCTCGGCCAAGAAGCACGCGGCCGAGCACGCCGCCCTGGTCGCCGCCGCGCTGGGCTGACCCCGGGACTAGCACCGTGTACTTCACCGACCGCGGTATCGAGGAGCTGGCCGAGCGGCGCGGCGCGGACGACGTCACGCTCGGCTGGCTGGCCGAGAAGCTGACCGAGTTTGTCGATATCTATCCCGAGCACGAGGCCGCCGTCGAGAGGCTGGCGACCTGGCTGGCGCGCGATGACGACGAGGATTAACTAATCCCCACGCGCCGATCGGACCAGCCAGCCCGCTCGCCCGCCCCGGTGATCCCCGCAGCCGCCCCTCCCGGCCCTCCCGCCCCTCCCGCATCCCGCGCGGGTTGCATCTCAGCGGGCTCGGCCGGCCAGGGCGACCGGGAAGGCTGAGATACGCGGCCAGCTTTGCCAGACGAGATATATCGCATATAAGATTGGCCCTGGACGCGGGGGTCGCGGCGGCTTGCGCGTCTGAGGAGAGGGGAACTGAACGTGAGTCCGGTCTTCAGGCATGGCGGACTGCGCCTGTACCTGCTCAAGCTTCTTGATGAGGCACCGCGGCACGGTTACGACGTCATCAGGCTGCTTCAGGACAGGTTTCTCGGGGTCTACTCCCCCTCGCCGGGCACGATCTACCCGCGGCTGGCCAGGCTCGAGGAAGAGGGCCTGGTCACGCACGACGTGGTGGACGGCAAGAAGGTCTACAAGATCACTGATGCCGGCCGCGAGGAACTGAACGGCCGGCTGGATGACCTGGCCGACCTCGAGGACGAGCTGTCCGCCTCGGTCCGCGACATAGCCAGGGAGATCTCGAGGGACGTCAGGGAATCGGTCAGGAGCCTGCGAGACGAGTTCACCCAGGCCGTGCGCGAGGCCGGACGAGCGGGCGGTGACCCGAGCCGCCGGGACCGGCCGGCCCGGGCTAGCGCCCGCGCCGCCGCGGACCAGAGGGCGGCCGAAGCTCAGCAGGCCCGGGCCGACGCCGACCAGGCGCAGGGCCGAGCCGACCAGGCGCAGGGCAGAGCCGACCAGGCGCAGGCCAGGGCCAGCCAGATGCAGACCCGGGTTCAGCAGTTCCGCGCCTCTGCCCGGACAGATGGCGACGCCGACCAGGCCCAGGCGGAGGCGGATCAGGCGCAGGCGGAGGCGGACCAGGAGCAGGCCAGAGCCGATCAGGCGCAGGCCAGAGCCGATGAGGCCCAGGCCAGGGTGGATGAGGCCCAGGCCAGGGTGGATGAGGCCCAGGCCAGGGTGGATGAGGCCCAGGCCAGAGTCGACGAGGCCAGGACCAGGGCCGACAACGCCCGGGCCGGGGCCGACGAGGCCCAGGCTCAGGCCGAAAAGACGCGGGCTGAGGCCGGCCAGGCCGAGGCCGGCCAGGCCGCCGGAGCCGGAGCCGGAGCCGGGGTCGCCGGAGCCGGGGCCGCCGACGCCGCAGCGGCCGAGGCAGCCGCGGGCGCGAAAGCCCAGGCCGAGGCCGCTCAGGACGCGGACGCTCACGACGCGGAAACCCGGACGGAGTCGGTCTGGAGCACGGCCGCTGGCGAGTCGGCGCCCGGCGCAGAGCAAGCGAGCGAACCAAGTCCGGGGCCCGAGGGCGCAGGCGGTGGTGACGAGCCGGATGGGCGCGACAGCCGTCAGCGGCGCTGGCCGTCAGGGGGCTGGCGGGAATGGGCCGACTGGGCGGAACGCCGAGACTGGCGCGAGTGGGCCGAGTGGGCCGAGCAGCGAGACTGGCGCGAGTGGGCCGGACGACAGGACTGGAAAGGGCGCGCCAGGGCCAGTCAGCAGGAGTGGAAAGAGTGGGCGAAGGCGAGCAAGCAGGAGTGGACAGCTAGCGGCCCGCACGGCCGTCGCGTCCCCGACTCCGAGCTCGTCATCGATCTCGAGCGGCTCGCCTCGGCGTTCGCGCGGGAACTGCGCGGTGTCGCCTGGCAGGCCGAGGCGCTGAGCGAGGACGCGGTCGGCAATCTCGGCCGGATTCTCACCGACGCCCTGAACCGGATCAGGAACGAGGTCTTCCGCCCACCGGGGTCCGCCCAGGAGCCCGGCGAGCAGCCTGGCGGTGACCAGTCGTGAGGAATCTGCTCAATGCACTCGAGCGCGCAGCCAGGACGGACCGGAACCGACCGGCAGCCCGGCTGCCGCGCACCGACCAGCGCCGATGCTTCCCAGACTCAGCGGCGCGGAGCGGGTGCTACCCGGACCCGGCGGGCTGAGCCCGGACGCTAGCCGGCGTTCACAGGGTGAAGACGACCTTGCCGAACAGGTCGCCGCTGATCATGGCGGCAAAGCCGTCCCGCGCCTGCGTCATCGGCATGGTCCGGTCGATCAGCGGCCGAACGCCGGTCTGCTCGCAGAACCTGATCAGCCTGGCGAGCTGATCCCTGGTACCCATGGTCGAGCCCACCACCGAGAGCTGAAGGAAGAAGATCCTGCTCAGGTCGGCGGGCGGCATCGGGCCGCTGGTCGCGCCTGAGATCACGATCCGGCCGCCGGGGCGCAGGGCCCTGAGCGAATGCGACCAGGTGGCCTCGCCGACGGTCTCCATGACGGCGTCGACCCGCTCCGGCAGCCTCGCTCCCGCCGGGAACACCTGGTCAGCGCCGAGCGCCAGGGCCCGCTCGCGTTTCTCCTCGCTCCTGCTGGTGGCCCAGACCCGGTAACCGGCCGCCGAGCCGATCCGGATCAGCGCGGTGGCGACGCCACCGCCCGCGCCCTGGACCAGGATCGTGCTCCCCGGCTGGAGCCCGGACTTGTCGAAGAGCATCCGGTACGCGGTCAGGTACGCCGTCGGCAGGCAGGCCGCGTCGGCGAAGGAGAGCGCGGCGGGCTTGGGAACCAGGTTCCGGCGCGGCACGGCGACCCGCTCGGCGAAGGTGCCGTCAAACCGCTCGGACAGCAGTGACCGGCGCGGATCCAGCGTCTCGTCGGCAAATCCCGCGTCCGGATCGCTGATCACCGCATGGATGACGACGTCGTTGCCGTCCTCGTCGACTCCGGCCGCGTCGCACCCGACGATCATGGGCAGCTGGTCAGCCGAGATGCCCACGCCGCGGAGCGTCCAGACGTCGTGGTGGTTGAGCGCTGCTGCCCTGACCGAGACCGTCGTCCAGCCATCGCGCCGGGCCGGCTCGGCATGCTCGCCGAGCTCGAGGCCGGACAGCGGGTCGTCGGGACTGATCCTGGCTGCGGTGACTGCGAACATGGCAGGACCTTAGCGAACCGCCTGCCCGCCCAGTCGCCCGGGCAGGGCGCGAATGCCGCGCAAGGGCTTATAGAGAAGCCACTCGCCGAGTCACGTGGCTGTGAGATACTCCCGGCTAAGGCTGGCTCACTTCCCTGCCTGTAAGGACCGGCGTGAATCTGGCATCCTTTGCCGACCTAGCTGTGCGCCTGGTCAATTCCGGCGTTTGTGACGCCGATGCTGACCCGCTGCGCAGTTGCGAGGCGTTTCGCGCGTTTGTCGCCGAACGCCCATTTCTGGCTGTCCCGGTAACGCAGCATGATCTAGCCCGGCTCAAGCTGCTGCGCACCGACCTGGCCGAGGTCTTCGCCACGGCCGCCGAGGACGGCGGGCGCACGGCGGCCGACCGGCTCAATGCGCTGCTGACCGTGCACCCGGTGCACCCGGTCCTGGTCCAGCACGACGGCGAGCCCTGGCATGTTCACCTCAGCGATGCGGGCTCCATGACCGACAGGTACTCGGCCGCGTCGGTGATCAGCATGGCGCTGCTGCTGAGTCAGCTCGGCGTTGACCGGCTGGGCATCTGCGCGATCGCCTCGTGCGACCGCGTGTACATCGACGGCAGCAGTAACAAGTCACGCCGTTACTGTGCGGAGCATTCTCCGGCGAGAGGCAATGTCACCTCACTTCGCCAGCAACGCCAGGAGTTGGCGGCCGGCTCGGGCGAGTCAGTAGCGTAACCGGCGAATAACTTCGCACCAGTATCTCCCGACACAGGGATAGCCTTCCGCGTTACCGAAACGACACCTTCGGGCTTCTTCTCACGCCTGCAAATGATCATTACCATGAGGCCTACTCACCGGGCGCCTGGTTCCTGTTAGGAGGCATTCGCAGAATCCTGGCGCCTCACACATCGGGAGGAAGTCATGGCTACGAC
>JADGPC010000394.1 GCA_017882645.1 Streptosporangiales bacterium
CGGGATCCGCGGGCGGCACGCCCGGGCCGGTGCACCTGAACCTCGCGCTGCGCGAGCCGCTCGTGCCCGACGTGACTCCTGATCAGGCTTCCGCGGCCGCCGGCGAGCCCGCGGAACCGGAGCCCGGCCACGGCGGCCCGGACCGGCTCGGTGGGCGTCCGGGAGGCGCGCCGTGGACCAGGTTCGCGCCGGGCGCCGAGCTGCCCCGTGCGGAGCGGGGGCTGGTCGTCTGCGGCGACGGCGACTACGACCCGCAGCCGCTGCTGCAGCTGGCCGAGGAGGCGGGCTGGCCGGTGCTGGCCGAGCCGTCGTCGAACGCCAGGCGCGGCCCGTGCGCGCTGTCGGCCTACCCGTACCTGCTCGCCGACGTCGGCTTCGCCGCGGCGTACCGGCCCGAGGTGATCGTCTCGGCGGGACGGCCCGGCCTGTCCCGCGGGCAGCTGGCCCTGCTCAGGGCGGCCGGGACGGCCCGGCACGCGGTGATCGCCCAGGGACCTGGCCGCTGGTCCGATCCGGCGCGGACCGCGACCGATGTGGTGGGGCAGGTGCGCCTGGCCCACGGCAGCCGCCGGGATGCGGGGGGCGCCGGGGGCTGGCTGACCGGCTGGCTGGCGGCCGACCGCGCCGTCCGGGCCGCCGTCGACGCCGTGCTGGACGCCGACGAGCAGCTGAGCGAGCCGCGGCTGGCCAGGGACCTGACGGCGGCGCTGCCCGACGGTGCCTTGCTCTGGGCCGCGTCCAGCCTGCCGATCAGGGACCTCGACCAGCAGCTCAAGCCGCGGTCCGGGCTGCGGATCCTGGCCAGCCGGGGAGCAAGTGGCATCGACGGGCTGGTCTCGTCGGCGATCGGCGCCGCGCTCGCGCATCAGGCGTCCGGCGGCGGCGCGGCGGTCGCTCTCCTCGGCGACCTGGCCCTGCTGCACGACGCGCCTGGCCTGTTCATCGGGCCCGGCGAGCCACGTCCTGACCTGTGCGTGATCGTGGTCAACAATGACGGCGGCGGAATCTTCTCGACGCTGGAGCAGGCCGCGTTCCCCGATCCGTTCGAGCGGGTCTTCGGCACCCCGCACGGGGCCGGGCTGGCTGACCTCGCGACGGCGGCCGGACTGCGCTACCGGCGGATCGGGCGAGCGGACGAGCTGCCTGACGTCCTGGCGGCGACCGGGTCACCAGGGGCGGGCATCAGCCTGGTAGAGGCGCGCACCGATCGCCCCGGCCAGGCCGCGCTGCGGCAGCGGCTGGCCGAGGCCGCGGCAGCCTCGATCAGCTGATCCGGACCCGCGGGTCAAGCGCGGCGTAGGACATGTCGACGATCAGGTTGGCGACGACGACGAAGACCGAGGCGATGATGACGAAGCCGATAACGACCGGCTGGTCGCCCTGGCTGATCGCGGTGACCGTCTGCTGGCCGAGGCCCTGGAGGCCGAAGACCTGCTCGACGACGATGACGCCGCCGAGCAGGGCGCCGATGTCGATGCCGAGCTGGGAGACGACGGGGGTGAGGGCGGAGCGGACCGCGTGCCGGTAGAGCACACGCCGCTCGGAGATGCCCTTGGACCTGGCGGTCCTGATGTAGTCCTCGCCCAGCGTGTCGAGCAGCGAGCCGCGGGACAGCCTGGTGTAGACAGCGGCCTGGACGATGGCCAGGGTGATCCAGGGCAGGATCATGCACCCCAGCCAGCCGACGGGATCCGCGGTGAGGGGCGTATAGCCCGTCTGGATGAAGCCGATGCCGTGGTCATTCAGCTGGACGAAGACGAAGATGATCAGCAGCTCGCCGACGACGAAGGTCGGAGCGGAGATCCCGGCGAGGACGCCGACCGTGGCGGCCCGGTCGAAGAAGCTGCGTGCCCTGGTGGCGGACAGGATGCCGACCGAGATCCCGGCGATCAGCCACAGCAGCACGCCGCCGATGACGACCGAGATGGTCGGCGGCAGGTCCTGCTTGATCACCGTCGTCACCGGCTCCTGGAGGAAGTACGACTTCCCGAGGTTGCCCTGCAGCAGCCCGGTCAGGAAGTGCCAGTACTGGACCGAGATCGGATTGTCCAGCCCGTAGTACCTGGTCACCTCGGCGATGACCTGGGGGGTGGCGGCGCGGCCGGCCAGGTTGCGGGCGACGGCCTGCGCGGGTACCGCGGTGAAGAACAGGAAGAACGTGCCGGTCGCGACCACCCACAGGACGAGGATGCCGGTCAGGATGCGGCGGATGAGGAAGCGCAGCATGCTCATTGGTCAGCCCTCCCCGCCCGGAGGGATCGGGCGGTCGACGCTGAGATCGGCTTCCTGGCCGACCATGATGGCCTGGTCGAGGTCCAGCCCGCCGTGCTTGTCCTGCTTGTCGCGCTGTTTCCTGGCCGCCTTGCTGCTGGCGAAGATGCGCTCGGTGCGGGGGTCCATGGCGTCGCGGATGCCGTCGCCGAGGAGGTTGAAGGCCAGGGTGGTGATCAGCAGGGCGCCGGCCGGGAAGACGACGTACCACCAGGCGACCTGGTAATAGCTCTGCGCTTCGCCGAGGATGTTGCCCCAGCTTGGCGCCGGCTCTGGGATGCCGATGCCGAGGAAGGACAGGGTGGCCTCGAAGGTGACGGCGGTGGGGATGTAGAGGGTGGCCAGGACGAGGACGGGGCCGAGCAGGTTGGGCATGATGTCGATGAACATGATCCGCCAGGGCCCGGCGCCGATGGAGCGGGCGGCCTCGATGTATTCCTTTTCTTTCAGGGACAGGGTCTGGCCGCGGA
>JADGPC010000395.1 GCA_017882645.1 Streptosporangiales bacterium
GCCAGTTCGGGTCGGGCCGGCTCGGGTAGTGCAGGCGCGGACGGTCCTGGTCCGGGCGGTGCTGGCTCGGGCGGTGCTGGCTCCGGCGGTACTGGCTCGGGTCGGCAGGCGTCAGCCGGCTACGACCCGAGTGACCCCGTCGTCAACCTGGAACGGCAGGCGCTGAAGCTGGCCATCCAGCGTCCGGCGCTGCTCGGGCCCGCCTTCGACGGCATGGGCTCCGAAGTCTTTACCGCGCCCACGCACCGGTCGGTGCGCGACCTGATCGGCGCCTGCGGCGGTGTCGCGACGGCCGGCCCGGTCCGCGAATGGGTGGAGCGGCTGCTCGGCGCCGCACCGAACGACAACGCCCGGATGTTCCTGACCCGGCTGGCCGTCGAGTCCGTCGAGGCCCCTGGCGCTGACGGCGAGCCCGATGCCAAGTTCGCTGACGACGTGCTCACCCGGATCGAGGAACTGGCCGTCTCCCGGCAGATCGTCGCGGTCAAGTCGAGACTGCAGCGGATGAACCCGGTGACCGAGCAGACTGAGTACAACCGGATGTTCGGCGATCTCGTGGCCCTTGAGCAGCGCCGCAAGCTGCTTCTCGAGCGCAGAGACGGCTCATAAAGCCCACTAGTTGACGGCTCATGAAGCCCACTAGTTGTTACCCTGTTCCGGCGCCCCGCCAAACTTGCCATTAGGTGACAATTTTCAAACCGCCCGACGCACCGTTACTGACGCACACTGTTGTCCATGACTCCTGTGCTCACAGCGTCCGCTGATCAGGTCACCGAACTCGTCTCGCGAGCGCGGGAGAACGGTTCCGTCGCGCTCGCCGACCTCAACGCGGCCTTTGACCGCTGCGAGCTGATGCCCGATGTCATCGACGATGTGATGCGCATGCTGGCCGAGGACGGCGTCGAGATCGTCGAGGCCGGACCGGACGAGGCGGACGAGCCTCGCCGGGGCGACGAGACCGACCGGCTCCGCCGGTCGGGGACCTCCGATCTGGTCAGGATCTACCTCCGCGAGATCGGCAAGGTTCCGCTGCTGACCGCGCAGGACGAGGTGGACCTGGCCAAGGCGATCGAGGCCGGCCTGTTCGCCCAGGAAATGCTGCACGGTGCCTGCCAGGTCATCGGAGCCCGGGCCAACGGCGTGGAGCTCGCCACCATCGCGGACCAGGGCGACCGGGCCAGGCAGCGCCTGATCGAGGCGAACCTGCGGCTCGTGGTCTCCATCGCGAAGCGCTACATCGGCCGCGGCATGGTCTTCCTCGACCTGATCCAGGAGGGCAACCTGGGCCTGATCAGGGCGGTGGAGAAGTTCGACTACACCAAGGGCTACAAGTTCTCGACCTATGCCACCTGGTGGATCAGGCAGGCGATCACCCGGGCCATCGCCGACCAGGCGCGGACGATCAGGATCCCGGTCCACATGGTGGAGACCATCAACAAGATGGCCAGGATCCAGCGGCAGCTCCACCAGGACCTCGGTCGTGAGCCCTCCCCGGCCGAGGTCGCCGCCGAGATGGGAATCCCGGTCGACCGGGTGGCCGAGATCCAGCGGATCGCGCAGGAGCCAGTCTCGCTGCAGGCGCCGATCGGCGAGGAGGACTCTGATCTCGGCGACTTCATCGAGGACGCCGACGCCGTGGTGCCCATGGAGGCCGCCGCCTTCATGATGCTGCAGGATCAGCTCGAGCAGGTGCTCGACACCCTTTCGCCGCGCGAGCAGCGGATCATCCAGCTGCGCTTCGGCCTGATCGACGGCCATCCCCGGACGCTGGAGGAGGTCGGCAGGGACTTCGGCGTGACGAGAGAGCGGATCAGGCAGATCGAGTCCAAGACGCTGGTCAAGCTCCGCCACCCGGGCCGCGCCCAGATGCTCCGCGAGTACCTGGCCTAGCTCCGCGCAGCGCCGGACCGCAACCGTCCCGAGTGCGGGCAGTTCATATCATGACTTTGATGGCCGCAAAAGGCCCAATTCGGACGTGATCATGACGCAAGCGAGTGACATGTGGCCGGCCTGCTCGTGGTCCCTCTTGTCCGGTGTCCGGTTCGAGGACCTCCTGTCCGGTTCGGGACCTGCAATCCCGCGCCGGAACTCCCGTCGGGCCGCCGGCTCGCGTCCGGCGCGAAGGTGCTCGGCTACGACAGGTCGTGGTCCCCGAAGCGGCCGTTAACTGGAACGAAAGGGCGGTTGTCGTCACTGCCCGTCTGCTGCGGCTTCGCTCCGTTGCCTGAGGCCGTCGAGTGCGTTGTGCTCGTGCGGCTCCTGCCGGACGTGGGGCTGCGCCGACTGACCTTGGAGGCGCCGTTGCGCACGCCGGTCGCGGCCTTGTCCTTCGCCGTCTTCGCGGTCGCCGTTGCCTGAGCCTGCAGGGCTCCGGCGGTCTGCTGCATCGCGGGGCTCTCCGCTGCCTTGCGGGCAAGCTGCTTCATCTGCTCGTACCGCTCACGGCCGGCCTGAGCGCCGAGGACGTAACCGATAGCCAGGCCGCCAAGGAAGCTGATTCGATAAAAGCGCATCTGGGCCTCTCCCCGAACTCGGGCTCGCGTGCGGCAGAGTCCCGGTTGGCCTGCACAGGTCACGCGCTCCGCTGACCTGTGTTGTCATGCCCGATACGAAGATTGTTATGCGCACGCGATCACCGGTGGCTGACGGTCAGGCGCGCGGATCAGCGCAGGTGCGCTAACCTTGTCCCCGCGGCGCAAACCACCTGGGAACCGCCAGCCCGGGTAGCAAGCACCGTCCGATCCCGCGTAGCTCAATCGGCAGAGCGTCCGGCTGTTAACCGGCAGGTTATAGGTTCGAGTCCTATCGCGGGAGCCACAAGATCATCTTCGCGGGCCTTCTCAGGAAGCCCAGAGGCGCTTGGCCATCAGGACGTCGTCGACGTAGCGGCCGCCAATCAGGAACTCCTCCTTCAGCACCCCCTCGCGCTCGAAGCCAAGGCGCTCGTACAGGCGCATCGCCGGCTGGTTGGTGCCGAGCACCCGGAGGCTGAGCTTGCGGGCGCCTCTGGTGCGCGCGAACGGCTCGGCCGCCGTCATCAATGCGGCGGCAACCCCTCGCCGGCGGGCTGCCGGGTGGACGGCCAGTCCCGACACGTGAGTCACGTGAGCGTTCTCGGGTAGGCGGGTTGGCGGCTTGAGGCGGACATACCCGACTACCGTCTTGTCCAGCTCGGCGACCAGGTGGACGCCCGGCGGATCGGCGGCGGTGAAGAACGTGGCCGCCGGATGACCTGCCTGGATCACCGAGGGGAACCCGGACTCCGGCGACCACGCGGCGGCGTCGAGATCGGCCAGGGCAGGCTGATCGCCTTCGCGGGCTGAGCGGACCAGGATGGTGGCGGCAGAACTCATCTGGCCATGGTGGCAGGTATCCAGATGGCAAGCTCCTGCTCACCCCGGATCCCCGAAGGCCATCCCGCGGCCAGCCAGGCGGTCCCTGGCTAGGGGATCAGCAGGGTACGCAGCGCGTGTCCGGCTTCCAGCTCGTCGAGCGCGGCAGCGGCCGACTCCAGCGGTGCGCGCGCCGAGATCAGCTCGTGCAGCCGCAGATCACCGCCCATGAAACGGTCGACCAGGGCGGGGATGTCGACGGCGGGCCTGACGCTGCCGTAGTTGGAGCCCAGAATCCGCTGATCAGCCTCGGCGAGCAGCAGCGGCTCGAACGACGCCTTCGCTCCGGCCGGCGGCAGGCCGACGATGACGGCCGCGCCGCCCGGGGCGAGCATCCGGATCGCCTGCTCGGTGGTGCTGATGAGCCCGATCGCGTCGAAGGCGTAGTCGACCCCACCGGGCAGCAGGTCCTGCACGGCGATGACCGGGTCCGCCGCTGACGCGTCGATCTCGTCGGTCGCGCCGAGGGCGAGCGCCAGCGCCGTCTTCTCCGTGCGCACGTCGATGGCGACGATCCGCGCGGCCCCCGCTAGCCGCGCTCCCTGGACAGCTGACAGGCCGACACCGCCGCAGCCGATGACTGCCACCACGGAGCCCGGCTCTACCGCCGCGGTGTTCATGACGGCGCCAACTCCGGTCGCGACGGCGCAGCCGACCAGGGCTATCACGTCCAGCGGCGCGTCATCACGGACCTTGATGGCGCCCGAGGCCGGCACGACGGCGTACTCGGCGAAGGACGAGACGCCCAGGTAGTGCGAGATGCGCCGGCCGCGCAGCGAAAGCCGGGAGGTCCCGTCGGACAGCACGCCCCCGGCCGCGACCACGGTGGCGGCAACCTGACAGCGAGCCTCCCGGCCCGCCCGGCAGTAGCGGCACTGCCCGCACGGGGCGACCCAGGACAGCACGACGTGGTCACCCTCAGCGAGTCCGGTGACGCCCGGCCCGACCTGCGTGATCACCCCGGCGCCTTCGTGGCCCATGACCAGCGGGACGGGCACCGGCCATTCTCCGCGGCGCACGTGCAGGTCGCTGTGGCACACTCCGGCGGCGGCGATCTTGACTTTGACCTCGCCCGGGCCAGGCGGATCGAGATCGACGTCGGTGACCTCGACGGGCTCGCCGGGCGCGGTGAACACAACGGCTTTCACGCGGCTCCTTCGGTCGTGGCGGGGATGGCGGGCATCAGCCGCTGGGAACCTCGGCGGCCGGCGTCTGGCTCCGGTCCGGTACCCGGCGCGACCTGAGCCACAGGTACAGCAGCACCAGCGGCACCGCGAGGCCGCCGATGCCGTAGAACACGAACGCGGCCGGGCTCGCGATGTGCTGCACGAGCCAGCCGAAGTTCTGGCCGAAGAAGCCCGTCACGAACGTCAGCGGCAGGAAGACCGTGGCCAGGATCGTGAGCTGCTCGATGGTGGCGTTCTGCTGGACGCTGACCTTCGTCTGCTCGACGGAGATGACGGCCATGTTCGCTTCCAGCACCGTCCCGAGCAGGTCGCGCTGCGCGGCGACCTCCTCGTCGAACAGGAGCACATGGTCCTTGACATCGCGCAGGTACGGCTGCAGTTCCGGCGCTGCCATGCTGCGCTCGATGGCGGCCACCACGCCGAGCAGCGGATGGACGGCGCGGTAGAAGTCGGTCGCCTCGCGGCGGAGCGAGTAGATCCGCTCGGTGGGTGCCACCGTGCCGGAGAATACCGTCGCCTCGATCTGGTCGATGTCATGCTCCAGCCCCGCCACCACGGGTGCGTATCCGTCGACAACCTGATCCAGGATCGCCCACAATGCCGACGAGCTGCCGGCGGTCAGCAACTCGGGGCGCTGCTCGAGCCGCTGCCTGGCACCCCGCAGCTCGCTTCCCACGCCCTGCCGGACCGTGATCACGAACGTCGGAGCCAGGAAGACGCTGATCTTCCCGAAGTCCACCTCCTCGTCCTCGTCGTCGTAGCGCGCGGTCCGCAGGATGACCAGCCGGATACCACCCTCGTAGAGCTCGACCTTCGGGCGCAGGTGAAAGTTCTGCGCGTCCTCGACAGCCAGCTCGTGCAGCCCGAAGGCGACCTGTACCTCAGCCAGCTCCTCCGGTCCTGGCTCGAACAGCCCGAGCCACACGAAGCCGCCCTGCGCACAGCGCGCGGCTGCCTCCTCCAGCGAGACCGGGCCTTCCTCCTGCCGGTGACCGTCACGGTAATGAGCGCAGTCAATGATCACTTTGGCTCCTCGTATTGAAATACCTCGGATTGGCGACGGCGAGGCGCGCGGCTACCCGGTCCGCGAGGTCGGCCTGCGCCGGAAGCTGGCCGAGCTCAAGTTCTCTCGCGACAATGCCCAGAACGTTGGCCGCGACACGGGCATGGAAGGCAAGCTGGCCGCTGGTTCCCGGCAGCACCGTGTCGGCGAGGTACTCCCTGACGGCATCGAGCAGCTCGCTGGCCGTCGGCCGGCCGAACGGCGCCGGAGCCGCCCGTGCGGCGCCGTCCAGGCGCGGCCGCCGGGCGGCAGCCGCCGCGGCCGCCGCTGGCTCGAGCAGCAGCAGCAGATCCCATTCCTGCTCGCAGACGCGACGGCCGATCGCGGCCAGCTCGACCGAGCGGTACGCGCCCGACAGGTGAGCCTCCGCCTGCGTCATGCAGATCACGCCCCATCGCAAGGTGCCGAGTATCTCCCACCAGCGCAGCTCGTCAAGGCTGATGTCGGCCCCGCCGGCGGCATGGTAGGCGGCCAGCAGCTCCTCGCGGGTGCCGAGTCCGGCGGCCGGCGGCCCAGCCCCGAACCGCCACGCCTTGACACACAGCCAGCCGAGATCCTCTGCGGGATTGCCGGCATGGACCAGCTCCCAGTCGATGACAGCTTTCAACGAATCCGGCCCGATGATGAGGTTGCCGAGGCGCAGGTCGCCATGGACGGTTACCGAGCGCCGCGGCGGCGGCGGGTCGGCTTCCAGCTGCGCGATGGCGAGCTCGAACACCGGGCTGAACTCGCCGAACGTGGCCAGCGTGGCGCGCAGGTCGGCGACCGGATTGGTGCCCGGGAAGTCCGCCGGCGGCCCGATCGCATGCAGGCCGGCGGCGAACTCGCCCAGCTGACCGACCAGCACCGTCCGGGCCTGGCGAAATGCCTCGTCCCGCAGGATGCGCCGGGCGATGGTCTCGCCCTGCACGCGGCGCATGACCAGGCCGGCCGAGCCCCACAAGTCAGGCTCGTCGGTCCAGGTCAGGACCTCGGGCACGGCTAGCCCGGCCGCCCCGGCCAGGGCGATGGCACGCGCCTCACGGCTCATCGCGCCAGGCACGCTCGGCCGCCCTGGCGGGTCGCGCCTCAGGACCAGGGCGGTACGCGTCCCGTCGGCACGCACCGCGTCGAACGACCAGGTCTCGCGGGACGCGCCGCCGGTCAGCCTGGTGACGGCCTCGATCGTGACCGGCCCGAGGCTGTCCCGCAGCGCCGCGGCTAGCTGGCCAGCGTCCATCAGTTCTCGCTCACGCCCTTCGGTGCGCGCTGGTGCATGAAGCCGAACATGTAGCCGGCGACCCGGCGCATCTGGATCTCCTCGGTTCCCTCGGTAATCCGGTAGCGGCGGTGGTGGCGGTAGATGTGCTCGAACGGCTTGTGCCTGGAATAGCCGAGACCGCCGTGGACCTGCATCGCGCGGTCGGCGGCCTCGCAGCACAGCCGGTTCGCCCAGTAGTTGCACATCGAGACCTTGTCGGACACCGAGAACGGGCCGTACTTGTCCATCTGCCAGGCGGTCTTGTGAATGAGCGCCCGGAGCATCTCGCACTGGGTCTGCAGCTCGACCAGCGGGAACTGGATCGCCTGATTGGCCGCGAGCGGCTTGCCGAACGGCTTGCGCGAGATGGCGTAGGCGACCGACTCGCTGATGCAGTACTGCGCGGCGCCCAGGCTCGACGCCGCCTGCCTGATCCGGTTCTCGTTGAAGAAATGCTGCACGACCTGCAGGCCGCGGCCTTCTCCGCCGAAGACCGCGGTGGCAGGCACCCGGACGTCACGGAAGCTGACGTGCGCGTGGTCGGTCGGCATGTTGAAGGTCCACAGGTACTCCTGCACCGTGAAGCCCGGCGAGCTGACCGGCGTAAGAAAGGCGGTGATCCCCTCGGCGTCCCCGGGCTGCCCGCTGGTCCGGGCGAAGATCAGGTCATGCGAAGCGGCGTGCACTCCCGTGTTCCACGTCTTCTCTCCGTTGATCACCCACTCCCCGCCCGCCTCCCCGTCCCCCTTCACACGCACGGCGGTGGTCTCCATGTACGTCGCGTCGGAGCCGTGGGCCGGCTCGGTGATCCCGAACGCGAAGCCCTTGCGGCCGGCCGCCAGCCCCTCGGCCCATTCCGCCTGCTGCTCGGCCGTCCCGTAGCTGATCATCAGCAGCAGCCCGACGTTGTTGCCGACAATCATGTGCTCGGTCTGCAGGTCGCAGTGCAGCCCGAGCCCCTTGCTCGCCAGGTGCTCCCTGATGATCGCCATGCCGAGGTTGGTGCCATCCCGGCCGCCGTACGCGGCCGGGAAGGCGTACCGGTAGTGCCCGGCCGCATCGGCCAGCCGGACCACCTCGCGGAGCAGGTTCTCCCACTCAGGGCTCGGCAGGCCGCCGCGATCCCAGTCGGTCCGCGCGTTCTCGCGCCGGTGGTCGAAGAACCTGATGTTGTCGTCGGCCCGCTCCAGCGGCCGGATCTCGCGTTCGATGAAGGTGTCGAGCTCGGCGAGGTAGCCGGCGAGGTCAGCCGGGATCTCGAAATCCACTATCTCCCCTAACGTCACCCGTGGCGGGCACGGACAGGGGCAAGCTACGGCAGTAAGCCGGCGGCCGTCTAGCCCGGCTACGGCGCCTCCGGCAGCGGTGCCGACCGCGAGCGCCGTGGCTGCGGCTCCAGCCGCTCACCTTCCTTCATCGCGCTGATCAGCGGCGAGCGGGCGAGCATGACGGCCCCGGAGAACGCGACCAGTAGCGAGAGGGCCTCAAGCGGCCCCGCCGCTCCGCCGGTCTGCAGGTCGTCGCCGAACAGCCCGATGCCGATGCAGATGCTGGCCAGCGGATCGACCAGGACGAGCGTCGACTGGGAGGCGACCAGCGGGCCGGCGTGGATCGCGTTCTGGGTCAGGAACACCGCGAGCGCGCCGAAGAAGGCGAGCGCGTAGGTCTGCCAGTGCCGGTACAGCTGGGTCCAGTCCGCCGAGGCATAGTCGGAGACAACCTTCGTGCAGGCCGCTGTGAAGGCGAAGCTGATCGACGCCGCGACGCCGAACATGGTGGCCCGCCACCAGCGCGGCCCGCGCATGGCGAGGATGACGGCCACGACGATGATCGCCGCGCAGACGCCGCCGGCGACGACCCACCGCCATCCGGGCGGCGGTGTCATGCCGTACTGCGGGTGGGAGAAATACAGGAAGCCGGACAGGCCGCCGGCCACGGCGATCGCACCGAACCATTCCCGGCGTCCGATCTTGAACCGGAACCAGATGGCCAGGATCGCGGCGAGGAACACCAGTTCGGTGGTCAGGATCGGCTGTACCTGGGAGAGCCGGCCGAGGTGCAGGGCGATGGCCTGGACGATGAAGGAGACGATCATCAGCGCGAACCCGAGCAGCCAGACGCCCCGGCGCAGCGCGTGCGTGAGGAGGCTGAGCCTTAACGTCGCATCGGCCGGCGCGTTCTGCACTCCTAGTCGCTGGAGCACGCTCGTCAGAGCGTTGACCAGCGAGGCAGCCAGGGCCAGGACATAGACCATCGCGTTTGCGCCTCCGTCAGCGATGCATGCGGTACCCAGGACTCCAGTCCGAATAAGCATTCGAACTGCGGTCCGCTACGTATGTGAGTCAAATATGCCTCACCGAAGACGGGACTGGCTATCCCTTAACCCGCGGCGGTGCCGCCCACGGCCCTGCACGCCGGCCCGGATTTGCCGGCGCTGCGATACTCCGGTCATGGCGAATCTGAAGGAGAAATCGGCTCTGGTGACCGGCGGGTCGCGGGGGATCGGCCGCGCGATCGTCGAGCGGCTGGCGGCCGACGGCGCGGATGTCGTGTTCAGCTATCTCAGCAACGAGACGGCCGCCGCCGTAGTGGCCGCGGCGATCAGGGCAGCGGGCGGGGCCGCGCACGCGGTGCGGGCCGACCTGGGGGAGCCGGGCGCGGGCCTGGCGCTCTACGACCGGGCCGAAGAACTGCTTGGCCCGCTCGACATCCTGGTCAACAATGCCGGCGTCGCACCGCACGGCGTGATCGCGGACATCAGCGACGAGGACTTCGGTGCTGTCCTGGCGGTCAACCTGAACAGCCCGTTCAGCCTGATCCGCGAGGCGGCCAGGAGGATGCGGGATGGCGGCAGGATCATCAACGTGTCCACGCTGAACACCGTGCTGGCCGGACCAGGAATGGCGCCTTACGCCGCCAGCAAGGCCGCGCTCGAGCTGCTCGGCCGGGTGGCCGCCTTCGAGCTCGGCGCGCGCGGGATCACCGTCAACGCCGTACTGCCGGGCGCCACGGATACCGACTTGTGGCGCACCAACAACCCCGACGAGCACAGCTGGGACGCGGTGACATCGATGACGGCGCTCGGCCGGATCGGCCAGCCTGCGGATGTCGCCGATGTGGTCGCCCTGCTGGCCAGCCACGACGGCCGCTGGCTGACCGGCCAGAGCATCAA
>JADGPC010000057.1 GCA_017882645.1 Streptosporangiales bacterium
CGAGGCGTTCACGCCGGAGTGGATCGGGCCAGGCGGGCGGGCGCACGTGAGCCGGTACGCGCTGGATCCCGCGGACGCGATCGCGCTGGTCCACGCGGCCGGCGGCGTCACCTCGCTCGCCCACCCGCTCGCGGTGACCCGCGGCTGGATCGTGCCAGACGACCTCATCACCGAGCTCGCGCTGGCCGGGCTCGACGGCGTCGAGGTCGCCCATCCTGATCATGATCCTGCTCAGCGGGACCAGCTCCGGACTGTCGCCCGCAGGCTCGGACTGGCCGCGACGGGCGGAAGTGACGACCACGGGCAGCTGACCGGCGACCGGATCGGCTGCGAGTCGACCGGGCCGGACGACCTTGGCCGGCTGCTGGAGCGGGCGACGGGAGCGCCGGTGATCAGCCGGTGACCGGGCTGCTCTCTGACGTCAGGTTCTTCTGGGAAGTCTTCGTCACGCTGCTGGTCATCACCGACCCGCCCGGCATCGTGCCGGTCTTCCTCGGGATGACGGGCAACCGGTCGGCGGCCGACCGGAAACGGCTCGCCTGGCAGGCCGCGGTGGTCGCGCTCGGGGTCATCATCGTGTTCGCCGTCTTCGGCCAGTCCATCCTGGGCTACCTCGGCGTCCAGCTCCCTTCGCTGCAGGCCGCCGGCGGCCTGCTGCTGCTGCTCGTCGCGCTCGAACTGCTGACCGGCAAGGCCGCCGACCCGGCGGAGCTGGAGATGGCGAAGGCCAACGTGGCGTTCGTGCCGCTCGGCACGCCGCTGCTCGCCGGGCCAGGTGCGATCGTCGCGACGATGCTTTTCGTTCAGCGCGTCGGCTCGGTTGGCGGCGCGGTCGCGTTCGGTGCCGCTATTGTCGCAGTCGTCATCGCGCTCTGGCTGGCCATGCGGTTCTCCGGGGTCATCCTGAAGCTCTTGCGGGACAGCGGCGTTGAGCTGCTGACCAGGATCGCCGGACTGCTGCTGTCCGCGATCGCGGTGCAGCTCATCGTCGACGCGATCCGGACGCTCATCCGGATCGGGCTGAGTTAGCGCAGGGAGGGCGGGCCAGATGCAGGCCAGGATCGACCGGGTCGCCGGCACAGTGAACACCTGGATCATCGGAGATGACGACGAGGTGATCGTCATCGATCCCGGTGAGTCGGCCGACGCGGTCCTGAACGTGGTCGGCCAGCGTGAAGTGCTCGCCGTGATCTGCACGCACGGTCACGCCAGGCACGTCGCGGCGGCGTTCGACGTCGCGAGCCGGGACGAGGCGCCGGTCGCGCTGCACAAGGCTGACCGGCTGGCCTGGCGCGAAGCGCACAGCGGCACCGAGCCGGGTATCCAGATGGAGGACGGCGGCGTCTTCGAGGTCGCCGACGTGACCCTGGAAGTGATCTACGCCCCCGGTCACACCCCGGGCTCGATCTGCCTGTACTGCGAGGAGCTCGGCGCGCTGTTCTCGGGCGACGTGGTCCGCAGCGGCGGACCGGTTCCGCACGAGGGGTTCTTCGAGGACTTCCCGCGCCAGCTGAGCTCGATCGGCGCGGGGGTCCTGACGCTGGACGGCAAGACCAGGATCCTGGCCGGGCACGGGGAGGAGTTCACGGTCGCCGACGCCGAGCGACGGTTCGACTCGTGGGTATCGGCGGGCCCGGAAGAACTCATCGACCAGTCAGCGGACTAGCCGCGCCAGCCCGCATGATCCCGGCGCGCGGCCCGTTTCACCTGAAAACTAGGACAGGATAGAACGGTGCAGCAGCTCGGATTCGACGGTATGCCGCGCCGGCTCTATCCATGTACCCCGAGCCGGCTGCGGACCTGGCTGGACTGCCCGCGGCGGTACCGGATGACGTACCTGGACCGCCCGCCGCCGCCCAAGGGCCCGCCGTGGGCCCATAACAGCCTGGGTGCCAGCGTGCATAACGCGCTCGCGGGCTGGTGGCGGCTCCGGCGCGAGGAGCGGACGGTCGAGGCGGCCGGAGTGCTGCTGGAGCGGGGCTGGCTGACGGACGGGTTCGCCGACGATGCGCAGTCGGCTGAGTACCGGCGCCGGTCAAGGTCGCTGGTCGAAGGGTACGTAGCCGGGCTTGACCCGGCGCGCGAGCCGGCCGGGGTCGAACGCACGGTGGCGACCAAGACGGACCTGATCACGGTCTCGGGGCGGATCGACCGGCTCGACGACCGGCCGGCGGCACCGGCCGGGCCCGGCTCGGTCGGGCCGACCTCGGACGGCAGCGTGCCGCGGCTGGGTCCGGACGCTCGCGAGCTGGTCGTCGTTGACTACAAGACGGGCCGGTACCCGCTCACGGTCGATGACGCGCGGTCGTCGCTGGCGCTCGCGCTCTACGCGCTCGCGGCCGGGCGGGTGCTACGCCGGCCCTGCCGCACGGTGGAACTGCATCACCTGCCGACCGGGCGAGTCCTGCGCTGGGAGCACACCGACGAGTCCCTGAACCGGCAGCTGCGCCGGGCCGAGGACATCGCCGGCGAGTGCTCGGCGGCGGACGAGAAGTTCCGCTCCGATCCTGAGACCGGCCGGGGAGATGACGTCTTCCCGCCAGCGCCCGGCAGCTGGTGCGGCTGGTGTGATTTCCGCGCGCAGTGCCCCGAGGGCCGGACGGCGGCGGCGCAGCGCCGCCCCTGGGAAGGCCTAGCCGACGACGCCGCCGCCGCCCTCGACCTCAACGCCCGCGCGTGACGGCGCTGACGTCGACTCGGCCAGGTTCCAGAATCTGGTGAGCATGGCGGCGGTCGTCTCCGGGGCCTCGACCGCTGGGGAGTGGGCGGCACCGGGAATGCAGACCCGTTCCGCGCCGAGCCGGTCGGCCATCGCGTCCTGGATCTCGGGCGGCCACGCGTCATCGTTCTCGCCGTAGCTGACCAGCTTGGGCAACTGCTCGAGTGCGGCCAGCTCGGCGGTGCGGTCCGGGAAGTTGAGCAGGTGCCTGGCCATCTCGGCCAGGCCAAGCGGGCAGCTCAGCAGCGCGCGCTCGGCGAGAAAGTCGATGATCTCGCCGGGC
>JADGPC010000396.1 GCA_017882645.1 Streptosporangiales bacterium
ATCCGGACCGGCCTGCCTGGTCACGCAGTTTCGACCTGATCTTCCGCGGGATGGAGCTGGTCACGGGCGGGCAGCGGCTGCACGACCACGCCGACTACCTGGCCGCGCTGGCCGCCCGCGGCGAAGATCCGGCCCAGTACGCCAGCTACCTGCAGGTGTTCCGGCACGGGATGCCGCCGCACGGCGGCTTCGCGATCGGCCTCGAGCGCTGGACCGCGCGACTCACCGGCGCCGCCAACGTCCGCGAGGTCACCCTGTTCCCCCGCGACCTGCACCGCCTGACCCCCTAGCCCCGCCCCGGCCCGGCCGGCTCATGATCACGGAAGGCTCTCGGCAGCCCGTGCTGACAGACTTCCGTGATCATGAAGAGGTGGGAGCTAGCGGGACGGCGATCCGCTGAGTCTGATGCCATCTGCCGGATTTGTCCTGTACCCAGACTGCGACGCTAAGGACACCCGGCACCAGCGCCGTCAGGAGACCGCCCGACCCCGGGCCGACTCCGGCGCCGAGCGCCACCGTGGCGCCCGGAGCGGGCAGCGGCGTCGGCGCGCTGTTGTACGAGCCACCGCCGCCCGCCGGTACCTCATACTGCACACGCCCGTCGACGACCACGCCCCAGCCACCGCCGGCCGAGGTGAACGTCGAGGTGACTGGCATGCCGGTCACCCCGACGTGCGGGCCGCCAGCCGTCAGTGTCCCGGTCCGGCTGGACAGCGAAGACTGGATCACGGCCTGGGTGGCGCCACTCCCGGCGACGAGCAGCACGTTCGTGCCCGCACCGGCGCGGGCCAGCTGGACGATGCTGACCTGCTGCCTGGCCTGCGGGCCGCTGAGCGTGACGCCGTGCGCGATCCAGCCCGTCGCTGAGCGCTCGAAGACGTCGGCCCGGCCAGGTCGGCTGCAGGAGCCTGCGACCAGCGGCTCGCCCGACGAGGTGGCCGCGGCCGCGGTCAGCCTGATCAGGCCGCAGGAACGGCCCGCGGGAGTGGCCGCCAGCGCGCGCAGGGTGACCAGCGACGTCCAGCCAGTCCCGCCCGGAGCCGACTCCTGCGCGCCCTTGGCGGTGACCGCCAGCAGGCGGCCGCCGGGCAGCGCGGCGAGCGCGCTCGGGGCGGCCACGAGACCAGCCGGAAGCAGTCCCTGCGACCAGTGCGCGCCGTCGTCCGTCGAAATCGCCAGTGGCGTGAACCTGAGCTGCTGACCCGGCACGAACGCCACGGTCAGCGTGCCGTCCCTGGCTGCCCCTGCGACGACCAGGCCGGCGTTGTCGGCCACGCCTGGCGGCGTCACGAGCCGCCACCTGCTGCTCCCGGCTGGCCGGACGAGCAGCTGCCAGAACCGGCCGCCGACGCTGGGGCCGCCGGTGCGGACGACCGCCCACGACGCGCCTGCAGCCGACCCGGCGGTGGACAGCGCGATCGGCACCGCCGGCGTGACGGGCGCCGGCTGGGAGCTTGGAGCCGAGCGGGATCCGCAGCCCGCCAGCGCCCCGGCCAGGCCGACCCCGGCCAGGAAGACCCCGGCCCGGAAGACCCCGGCCCGGCAGGCCGCGGTCGAGCGGACCGCGGCGGCCAGGGCGAGCGGCGTCCGGCGCACGGTCAGGTCAGCCCGTCAGTCCGAGCGTGATCGCGTCGACTTCGGCGAGTTCCTCGGCGGACGGCACCCAGTCGGCGGCGTCGGCGTTGGCCTTGAGCTGCTCGGGCGACATCGCGCCGGCGATGACGCTGGCGCAGCCCGGCTGCTCGGCCAGGCAGGCGATCGCGATCGTGAGCAGCGAGACGCCGTGCGCTTCGCCCCAGGCGATCAGCGCTTCGACGATGTCCAGCTTGGTCTCGGTCACGTAGCTGTCCCGGCCGGCCAGCCTGGTGCCCTCCCTGGCCGGCTGGCCGCGCCGGATCTTGCCGGTGAGCAGGCCGTTGGCCAGTGGGAAGTAGGGCAGCACGCCGAGGCCGAAGTGCCTGGCCGCCGGAACGACCTCGGCCTCGGCGGCGCGCTCGAGCAGCGACCAGTGGTTCTGGGCCGAGACGAACGGGACGACCCCCGGCCGGTCGGCCACGGCGGCCGCTTCGGCGATCTGCCAGCCGCTGAAGTTGGAGTTGCCGAGGTAGCGGACTTTACCCTCGGCGACCAGCTCGCTGAGCGCACCGAGCGTCTCGGCGATCGGCGTCCGCGGGTCCGGGGTGTGGATCTGGTACAGGTCGATGTAGTCGGTCTTCAGCCTGCGCAGCGACTGCTCGACTGCTCGCCTGATGTATCCGCGGCCGCCCTTGGCGCCGGCCGCCGGGCCATAGCCCATGTCGGCGTTCTGATGGCCGAACTTGGTCGCGAGCACGATCTGATCGCGGCGGCCGCCGAGAACCTCGCCGAGCAGCTTCTCCGACCCGCCGCCACCACCGTAGATGTCAGCCGTGTCGAACAGCGTGATACCCCGGTCGATCGCCGCGTCCACCACCGCCCTGGTGCCGTCCAGGTCGAGCCGGCCGCCGAAGTTGTTGCAGCCAAGGCCGACGACCGAGACGACGAGACCAGAATTGCCGAGTGCCCTGTAGCGCATATTCCCGCCTTCGCTATCGCCGTGCCTGTGCCGAGTTGCCGATGCCGAGTTGCCGATGCCGAGTTGCCGATGCCGATCAGATCGTACCGACCCGCCTGAACCATCCCGAGCGCGGCGCGGTGCCGCGATATCCTGTGCCGCACCATGGATGCGTCCCAGACGCCAGGACCTTTTGTCCTGCGGATCAGGCTCGGGGTCAAGCTCCGCCGTCTGCGCGAGTCACGCGGAATCACCGCGCAGCAGGCCGCCAAGGCGATCAGAGGGTCGGACTCTAAGATCAGCCGGATCGAGCTTGGCCGGCATGCGGCGAGGGAGATCGACGTCTCCGATCTGCTGACGCTCTACGGCGTCACCGATCCTGACCAGCGCGAGGCGCTGCTCACCCTGGCCAGCCAGGCCCTGGCACCGCCGTGGTGGCAACACAGCAGCGACGTCCTGCCGCCCTGGTTCCAGGCTTACCTGGGCCTCGAAGAAGCAGCCGAGTCGGTGCAGAGCTACGACACGCACTTCGTTCCTGGCCTGCTCCAGACCAGCGCGTATGCGGCCGGGCTGCTCGCCCGGGCGGATTTCGCCGCGGACGAGACGGCCAGGCTGCTTCAGGTGCGCGCCGAGCGAGCCGAGCGGTTCGCGGCGAGCGGCTGGCGCCTCGACGCCGTGATCGACGAGGCCGTGCTGCACCGGCCGGTCGGCACCCATGCAGACTTCGCCGCTCAGCTCGAGCTGCTGCGGGACGCGACCGGGCGGCCCGGCCTGACCGTGCGGATCAGGCCCATGGCCGCCGGGGCGCCGCTCAGCCCGGCCGGGTTCACGATCCTGCGCTTTGCCGACAGCGAGCTTCCGGACGCCGTCTACACCGAGCAGCTGACGAGCGCGAGCTACGTGGACCGACCAGCCGACGTGGCCCGTTATGCCGCCGCGATGGAACTGCTGCGGGAGAGCAGCCGCCCTGCCGCTCAGACCGCGGCCAGCATCGATGCCGTGCTGGCCGAGCTCGGCTAAAGGCTCGAGGCCAGCTCCCTGATCAGCCGGGCGGACTCCCGCGGCGGCCGGGCTGACCGGCTGAGCGCGTCGAACATCAGGCGCATCGCGTGGACCTCGGATTCGCGCTGCTCGAAGAGCACCTGACCGCGAAGGCCTTCCCCGTACGCCACATCGCGGTCATCTGGCTCGGCGAAGCTGAGAATGCCGAACGAGCCGGCCAGCACGGATCGCCCGGCACCCGCGAGATCCAGGACCTGGATGGTCACCGTCGGCTGGCTGCTGGCCTCGGCCAGCCGGCCAAGCTGCTCCCGCATCAGGCTGACCGGCCCCAGCGACCGGAGCAGCACGGACTCGTCGAGGATCAGCCGGAGCTGGATCGGTTCGCTGCCCCGCAGCACTTCCTGACGACGAAGCTGGACGGCGACCACCCGGTCGACCTGCTCGGGCGTCAGCTCGGGTCTGCTGGCGGTGACTGCCGCACGCGCGTAGGCCTGCGTTCGCATTAGCTCAGGTACGACCTGAGCCTGGAACGCGCGCAGCGCGCTCGCCTCGGCCTCCAGGCCCAGATAGCTGCCCGCGCCGGCCGGCAGCAGCTCATCCGAGCCGGCCCACCAGCCTTTGCGCTGTCCCTCCCTGGCGCTGTCCATGAACAGCCGACGCTGCTCAGGATCATCGACCCCGTACAGGTCGAGCATGATCGTGAGATAGCTGGTCCTGGTCGGGGCCTTGCCCGTCTCGATCCTGGACAGCGTCGACGGCGCCACGCCCAGATGCTGGGCGACTTCCTCCAGCCGGAGCGAGCTCTGCTCGCGCAGCCGCCTCAAATCGGTACCGAGCCTGCGGCGGCGGATGGTCGGTCCTGCCAACACGGCTGCTCGCCTCCTGTCTCGGGAAACTGACGGCCACGATACCGCGGCACAAGCTCGCTGACATCCCATTTGCAATCGCGCCACGCCGATATTCTCGGTGCACATGCGTTGCTTGCATTCCCATCACCGATGCGGCATGATGCGAGGGCCCGGAAGGAGTCATCAATGCCAGCAGAGGCCACCGACACCAGCGACCGGATCGCTGACCCGGCATTACTGCCGCACTGGCTGATCCTCGGCCGCGCGACGCTGCCAGGGCAGCCCGCTTATGTCCGCGAGGCCAGAAGGCTTGTCGCGGCCGCCATCGGCGCCGGCCACCCGCGCGCCGACACCGCGATCCTGCTGACCTCGGAACTGGTCACCAACGCGGTCACGCACAGCAGGTCACGGTGGCCGGACGGGACGATCGACCTGATGGTGGCAACCGCGATCTACGGCCTGCTCGTTGCCGTCACCGACGAGGGCTCGGACTCGAACGTCCCGGTGATCAGGAGCAGTCCCGGCGCGGAGAGCGGGAACGGGCTGCTGCTGGTGGAGACCCTGGCCGACGGCTGGGGCTTCCGGCACAGCCGCGGGCGCACGATGGTCTGGTTCAGGCTGTGCGCGACTGAGCGGCCGAAAGCCAGCCAGGACCGCGCGTTATCGCGGCCTTTCACCGACGCCGGGAATGCTGCATAGTTCCCTTGTGGCAACACGGCCGTGGAGGTGGCGGCGATGACGACGGGCACCGGCGAGCCTGGCGCCGCTGGTGACGGAAGCGCAGCAGATCCTGCTGGCCGGAGGCTACCAGCCGCAGCCGTCGATGGTCAGCCTGGACGAGCCGCACCATGCCAGGCTGCGCAAGCCGGCCGCCCGCGCGTTCAGCATGAAGCGGGTCAGCGCCATGAGCCCGGCCATCGGGGCCACGACAACCAGGCTGCTCGACGCGGTTCCCCAGGCCGCCGAGTTCGACCTCGTCGCCGCGCTCGCCTTTCCGCCGGGCACGAGACAACGACCGGGCTGATCGGCAACACTGCCCGCCGGCTGCTCGAGGACCCTCGCCGCTGGGCCGCGGTTGCCGCCCAGCCGGACCTGATCCCTGCGGCGATCGAGGAAACGCTGCGCTTCGATCCGTCCGTGCCCGGGTGGCGGCGGGTCACTACCCGCCCGGCGACGCTAGCGGGCGTCGAACGAGCACCTGGCCTTCGGCAAAGGCCTGCACTACTGCCTGGGCACCAACCTGGGCCGGCTGGAGGCCGAGATCGCCCTGCGTCAGGTCGCCGGGCGCTACCTCGGCCTTCGCCTCGCTGACGGCCAGAACTTCACTTTTCATCCGAACATTTCGTTCCGGGGACCCCCAGGTGCTGAAGGTGCGAGCCGGCTCGGGCTGAATCGCCCATCCGGGTCTGCCAGCGGAACTCACGGCGGCGAAGCCCAGGATCAGGGCTGTCGCGGCCAGGTCGCGCTCTGATCCGGCCGACGACCTAGCACTGGAAAGGACGTCAGCCATGGCGGGCGCCGCGGCCGGACGATGCCGCCCGCTTCTCCCGCAGCCGCATCGACAGGTGCACGGGCGTGCCGTCGAAGCCGAATTCCTCCCGCAGCCTGCGCTCGATGAACCGGCGGTAGCCGGCCTGCAGGAATCCTGAGGTGAAGAGGACGAAATGCGGCGGCTGGATGCCGGCCTGCGTCGCGAACATGATCTTCGGCTGCTTGCCGCCCCGTACCGGCGGCGGGGTCGCCGCGACCAGGGCCGACAGCCACGCGTTGAGCCTGCCGGTGGGGATCCGGGTCTCCCAGCCGGCCAGGGCCGCTTCCAGCGCGGGAACGAGTCGTTCCACGTGCCAGCCGGTCGCCGCCGAGAGGTTGACCCGGGGCGCCCAGCGCGCCGTGTACAGCTGACGGTCGATCTCGCGGTCCAGGAAGTGCCTGCGGTCCTCGTCGACCAGGTCCCACTTGTTGTAGGCGATCACGAGCGCCCGGCCCGCGTCGATCACCATCGAGATGATCCGCAGGTCCTGTTCGGCCAGCGGCTCGCTGGCGTCGACGAGCACCACCGCGACCTCGGCGCGCTCCAGCGCCCGCTCGGTCCGCAGCGCGGCGAAGTAGTCGGCGCCCTGGGCGTGGCTGGCCCGCCGCCTGATCCCCGCCGTGTCGACAAACCGCCAGGTGATCCCGCCGAGGTCGATCAGCTCGTCGACCGGGTCCCTGGTCGTGCCCGCGACCGAGTCGACCAGCACCCGGTCGGACCCGGCCAGCTTGTTGAGCAGGCTCGACTTACCGACGTTGGGCCGACCGATCAGCGCCACCCGGCGCGGGCCAGCTTCCGCATCCAGCCGCTCGGCCGGAGTTTCCGGCAGCGCCCCCAAAATCGCGTCGAGCAGGTCTCCGCTGCCCCGGCCGTGCAGCGCGCTCACCGCGTACGGCTCGCCGAGGCCCAGCGACCACAGCG
>JADGPC010000397.1 GCA_017882645.1 Streptosporangiales bacterium
CACAAGGACCAGGAACGTACCGGCGAGCGCCCCGGCTGTGCCGCCGGCCAGCAGGTAGACGATCCACCGCCCCTGCGCCCAGCCCGGGCGCGATCGTCGTGCGGTCCCGGTCCCGGTCCCGGTCCCGGTCCCGGCGCCTGTGCCTGTGGCCGTGCCGGGGCCTGCCCGTCGCCAGCTGGCCGGGATCAGCGCGATCGCGGCCGCCGCGGCGACGGCCGGGACCGCCGCTCCGGCACCGGCCGCGGCCCCGGCGACCGGCAACGGCGGGTGCGCGGCCAGGAAGAGCGCGGCCAGCCCCAGGATCACGACCAGGCCCGGCAGGATGAAGCAGGCCCCGCCGAGCAGCGCCCCCGCCGGGCCCGCCAGCCGCCAGGCGCAGAAGATCGCGAGCTGGGTCGAAGCCGGCCCGGGCATCAGGTTGCTAACCGCGATCCCGTCCTCGAACTCTCCCGCGGACAGCCAGCCGCGCTGCTCGACGCAGAGCTTGCGCAGCAGGGCGATATGCGCTGGCGGCCCGCCGAAGCCGATGCAGCCGATCCGGCCCCATTCGCGGGCGATGGTTCCGAGCCCGACCCGCACCGACCGGTCCGGCCCTTCCGACCGGTCCGGCTCGTCCGGGGCGCCCGGCTCGTCCGGGCCGCTCGGTGATCCTGATCCCGGCCCGGCGCTCAGGAGACGATGTCCTTCGCGCGGAACCGGCGGAACGCCAGCGCGATCAGCACGACGGAGTAGCAGAACGACACCGCGGCTCCCTCGATCATCGGCGTCCAGCTGATCTGCGGCTGAAGCGCGTTCAGCCAGGAGAACTGCCAGTGCGTCGGCAGCAGCCGGCGCCAGGCCCCCAGGGCCGTGATCGCGTCGATGATGTTGCTGACGATGACCACGCCGACCGCGCCGCCGACCGCGCCCAGCGGCGAGTCGGTGGACACCGAGAGGACGAACGCGATGGCGGCCACCACGACCTCGGTGATCAGGACGTAACCGAGGATGATCGCCAGTCGGCCGAGCGCCGCGCCCGCGCCGAGTTCCACGCCGGAACCCGGCAGCTTCAGCGGATGCCAGCCCCAGGCGACGGTTCCCGCCAGCAGGGCCATCAGCGGCACCACCACGACGGCCACGCAGGAATACCCGAGAGCGACGATCAGCTTCTGCCGCAGCAGCCTGGCGCGCGGCACCGGCGCCGCGAGCAGATAGCGCAGCGAGGCCCAGCTCGCCTCCGTGGCGACGGTGTCTCCGCAGAACAGCGCGACCGCCACCACGAGCAGGAACCCGGCCGAGGCGAAGAAGGCGAACGCGGCGAAGTTGAGCCCGCCCGCGGTCGCCGTCGTCACCAGGCCGGGCGTCTGCGGGTCGGCCGCGCCGTTGCCGCCCAGCTCGAACGCGCCGACCAGGACCCAGGGCAGCACGAGCAACAGCGCGAAGGTGATTAGCGTCCGGCGCCGGTGCAGCTGCCGCACGGTCTCGACCGCGAGCGGCAGGGTCCGGCGCGGACGATAGCCTGGCGCCTCGCCGGGTCCGGCGGACGCCGCCGGTGACGTCGTCAGCTCGCCCGGAACCGCCGGCGACGGGCCAGCTAGCTCGGTCACCGCACCACCTCCGCCGCCCCGGCCGGCGGTCCGGTCCCGTCCCCGGCCGGCGTCCCGGTCCCGTCCCCGGCCCGAGTCCCGGCACCCGCGAGTTCGGCCGGCCCGATCAGCGCGAGGAACGCGTCTTCCAGGCGGCGGCTCGGCCCGACGCGCTCGACTGGTATTCCGGCGCCGACCAGCGCCGCCACCAGGTCAGAAGCGGCCAGATCACCCGGCTGGACGAGGACACCGTCCGGGTGCGCCTCGACGCTGGCCACGCCGCCGAGCGAGCCGAGCACCGCGGCCGCCTCGGCCGTCCGCGGGGTGCCGATCAGCAGCGAGCCGCCGCCGCCGATGATCTCGGCGACGGGACCGGCCGCGACTCGCCGCCCGTTGTGCATCACCACGACATGACTGCAGGTCTGCTCGACCTCACCGAGCAGGTGGCTGGACAGGATCACCGTCCGGCCGCCCGCGGCGTAGTCGATCAGCACGTCCCGCATCTCCCTGATCTGCGGCGGGTCGAGCCCATTCAGCGGCTCGTCGAGCACGAGCAGGTCGGGCAGCCCGAGCATGGCCTGAGCGATGGCCAGCCGCTGGCACATGCCGCGCGAGTAGCCGCGAACCTTGCGGTCGATCGCGCTGCCCAGGCCCGCGATGGCCAGGACCTCCGCCAGCTGCGGGTCGGCGCCAGGCCGGCCGATCGACCGCCAGTAAAGCGCCAGGTTGTCCCGGCCCGACAGGTGCGGCAGGAAACCAGGTCCCTCGACGAACGCCCCCAGCCTCGACAATGCGGCCGACCCTGCGGTGACCCGGCGCCCGAAAATGGTGATGGTCCCCGTGTCCGGCTGGATCAGGCCCATCAGCGCCCGCAGCGTGGTCGTCTTCCCGGCTCCGTTCGGCCCGAGCAGGCCGAGGATCTGGCCGTGCTCCACCCGCAGGTCCAGGCCGTCGACCGCGAGCTGGCCGTCGCGATAACGCTTGGTCAGCCCGGCGATCTCGAGCGGAACGCCGGAATCCGTTTCCTCGTCCGCCGGGTCGCTCCCGGTCCGGCGCCTCCGGCCGGTCAGCAGCAGGCCCGCCGCGAGCACAACGGCAGCGGCCGGCGCGGCCCACACCCACCACGCCAGCCCGGCATCGGTCAGCACCAGCGCCGGGTCGGACGGCATGACGATCCCCGGACCGGCCAGGCCCACCTGATACAGAGCGAGCCGCGTCGGCGTGGCATACCCGAAGTCGGTCGCGGTCAGCACCAGCCTGACCCGGTGCCCGGCGGCGAACTGGTAGTCCATCGCGGGCAGCGTGACCGTGACCACCTGGCCCGACGACGGCTGGCTGACCCGCAGCGGAGCGGCCAGCGAGAACGGAAGCGTCGCGTTCCCGGCCTGGTCGACGTCGTAGACCTTGGCGAACAGCGTCAGGCCGGCCGGCCCGCTGACCCGGATCCTGACCGTCGGCGCCCCGGTGATCTGCAGCGGCGTGGCGAGCGGGGCAGACTGGAAGGCCGCACTCTGACCGGGCATGTCGGTGGCGAGACTGCCGCTCAGCGAACCGCCGAGCGAGCCGCCGAGCGAGCCGAGGCCGGGAAAGGCTGACATCGACGGCGGCGCGCCGCCTGGCGGGTTAAGCACGACCTGCGGCGGCCCGGTCAGCCTGACCAGCCGGTGCCGGGTTCCGGCCAGCCCAGGGAAGGCCGGCGCGGTCGCCACCTGCAGCGAGAGGTCACCGCTGGAAGGATCAAAGCCAAGATTGCGGGAAACGGAAAAGCCGGGCTGGCCCGTTCCCGCTGTACCGACCCGGGCGGGGCCGCCGGCCGAGCCGGCGGATGTAGCCGGCCCGGTACCGCGCGAGGCTGGCCGCCATGGCCGCCCCTTGAGCCAGCGGTCGAACCAGGAGATCGCGAGCCCGTCGACCCTGGCGCTCTCCTGGTTGCCGCCGTCATGACCGCCGTTGAACCAGACCAGGTCAGCCGGGGTGCCGCCGGATCTGATCTGGCGATACGTCGCAGCCGCCTGATCGAGCCCGAACAGCGAGTCGTTCTCGCCCTGGATGAGGAGCGTCGGCGCGCTGATCCGGCTGGCGACCTGGGCCGGGCTGGAAGCCCGCAGGATGGCGATCGCCTGCGGCGTGGCCCGGCCGAGCGAGGCCACCTGCTGGTACATGGCACAGATGGACGGCAGCAGGCGCCCGCATACCGCGGCGCTCGCCAGCGCTCCAGATCCGCTGGCCCCGGCCGCCCCGCTGGCCCCGGCGGCCGCCGCCAGGCCGGCCGGCCCGAATCCCGCGGTCCCGGCGGTGAACAGCAGCCCGGCCCACTGCTTCTTGAATACCCCGTCGACGGCCGGCCCGCCAGCCGCGTTCGGGAACAGTGCGGTGGCGAGGTTGTTCCAGGTGATCTCGGGCACGACCGCGTCGATCCGGTGGTCGTAGCCGGCCGTCATCAGCGCGATCGCCCCGCCGTATGAGGCGCCCGCGATGCCGACCCGGGGATCCCCCGGATGATCAAGCAGGATGCCAGGCTGCCGGGCGAGCCAGCTGATCAGCTGCTCGGTGTCCTTGACCTCGTAGTCGGGAGAGTCAAGCGCGATCTGGCCGGTTGACCGGCCGAAGCCACGGGCCGACCAGGTCAGCACGGCGAAACCGGCCCGAGCGAGCCCGATGGCCTCGCCCCTGACCGCCGCCTTGGTCTCGCCGAATCCGTGGGCCAGCAGGACGGCGGGCAGCCGGCCAGCTGCGGCCGGCCGGAACAGCGTGGCGTCGAGGACAACGCGCTGGTTGTCGTGCGGTCCGTCGAGCACGGGGATGCGAAGGTCGCGCGCAGTGTACGGGCCGGGACGGCTGGCCAGAGTCGCCGCTGTCGCTCCCCCGGCGACGAGCACAACGCCGGCCACGAGCGCACCGATGACTACCCGGCGCGGCCGACGCCAGCGAAAACCCATATCGGCAAGGTAGCAACGCCCGCCAGCGCCGGCGTTCGCGGCTGCCGGCCGAACCCCCGCGGGACCGGCTGTCCGCCCACAGCAGCTGTCGGCAGCGGCTGTCGGCAGCGGACAGTACCGTGAAGCCCGCCGATGCCGACTTCGCCGCCGCCGCCGACGCCCTTCCCGTCGGATGAAAGTCACATTCATCACTGCTTTCCCGGATGAAAGTGACATCCATCCGGCCCGGTCCGCGCTGGGAGCAGGTGCGCCCGACCGAGTTCGCGTCGAGCGCCTCGTCCGATCTACCTGACCGTCAACAAAAGTTGACACGCTCATAGCGTCAACATATATTGACGGGCATGAGCCAGGGCATGGGACTAGCGGAGGCGGCCAGCGGCGCGGACCCGGCGTCCGGGCTGCAGGCCGCGCGAGAACTACGTGAGCTCGCCGAGCGGCTCGAAGCGCTTCAGGTCAGCAACGCCCGCAAGCACGGCTGGTCGTGGCAGGAGATCGCCTTCTTCCTCGGCGTCAGCAAGCAGGCCGTCCACAAGAAGTACGCCAGCCGGACTCGCTAAGACGGCGCGAACCCCAGCCAGCCAGCCAGCTACCAGGGAGCAGAGATGTTCGAACGGTTCAGCACGCAAGCCAGGCATGCGGTCCAGCTCGCCTTGTCCGAGGCGCGAGCGCTCAGGGCCAGCCGGATCGGCGCCGAGCATCTGCTGCTCGGTCTGGCCCACGGCCGGTCAGGACCGGCCGCCGCTGCGCTGCGCGCCGCGGGCCTCGAGGTTGCCGGACTCAGGGAGCTGGCGGCGGCGCAGCCGGACGCCGCGCCGCTCGACGCGGACTCGCTCGCGCTGCTCGGCATCGACCTGGACCAGGTCAGGCTCGCGGCCGAGACCGCGTTCGGCCCTGGCTCGCTGGACGGTCCGGCCCGATCCGAGCCGGACCGCAGGACCCGGGCGAGAATGACGTCGGAAGCCAAGGAGGCCATGGCACTCGCGCTGCGGCTCGCCCAAACCCGCGGCGACAAGGAAATCTCATCCGGTCACCTGCTGGCCGGGATCATCGACCAGGGGAACAACGGCGCACTCCGCGTTCTGACCGCGGCGGAAGTCGACCCGGCCGCGCTGCGCGCCGACGCCATCCGCCGGATGGCCGCAGCCGCCTAAAATGCGCCCAGCGCCCACTCGCCTCCCGCTCCGCCGCCCCGCTCACGCCACCTGGGCAACGACATCGGCGGACCTTCGATGCTGTTATAGCGACATCAACGGCCCGCCGATGTCGTTGGCGGGCCCCGGGCCGGTGGGCTGCCGGCGGGGCTTGGGTCAGCCGCGGACGGTTGCGCCGTCGCGGTCGACCTCCAGGACGCTGACCGTCCAGGCGTCGCCGGACTGAGCAGCGACGGCCGCTACGGCCGCGGGATCAGCGGTCACCCCGGGCACGACCAGCGCGAGCGCGGCGGGACCGGCCCCCGAGACGACCGCCGGGATGCCCGCGTCTCGCAGCGCGCCGATCAGGCTAGCCGTGGCCGGCATCGAACTCACCCGGTACGGCTGGTGCAGGAAATCCCGCGTCGCGTCGAGCAGCAGTTCCGCGTCCTTCAGTTCCGCCTCGCCCGTGAGGGCGGCAACGAGCAGGGCCGCCCGGGCCGCGTTCTTCGCGGCGTCGGCATGCGGTACCGACATCGGCAGCACCTGCCGGGCGGCCTCGGTGGCCAGCGGCACGGCGGGCAGGCACAGCACCGGCGTCAGCCCCGGCAGCGGCTCGAGCCGAGCGCACCGGGCTGCGCCCGCCGGGCCCGCGCCCCAGGCGATCGTCAGGCCGCCGGCCAGGCAGGCGGCCACGTTGTCGGCGTGGCCCTCGAGCTCAGCGGCCAGCCCGAGCAGCGCCTCGTCGGGCAGCCGGTCCATCCCCGCGGCGCCGCACAGCGCCCGCGCGGCGAGCATCCCGGCCACGATCCCCGCGGCCGACGAGCCGAGCCCGAACCCATGGGGAATCGCGTTCACGCAGCGCAGCGCGATCCCGGGAGGCTGCTCGCCCAGCGCCCCGAACGCGGCTCGCATGGCCCGCACGACCAGGTGGCCCTCGCCGAACCTGGCCGTCCGCTCGCCGAAACCGGCGACGTCGATTCGCAGTCCGCCGCCGCTCACCTCAGCCTGTACCTCGTCGTGCAAGCTGAGCGCCAGGCCGAGCGAGTCAAATCCCGGACCCAGGTTCGCACTGGTCGCCGGAGTCCGCACGGTAACGGCGCCGTCCGGCCACCGCACCGAGGTCACCGCAGTTCCGCAGTCATGACAGGCTCGCGCTCACGGCCCGGCTCGCGCTCGTGACCCGGCCCACGCTCACGGCCGGCTCACGCCAGTCCGAGCGCGGCAGCAGCCGCCGCGGCGTCGGCCGCGACGATGGCCGGCTCGGGCAGCCCGGCCATCGCGGTGTCCGGGTCCTTCAGGCCGGTGCCGGTAATCGTGCACACCACGACCGAGCCCGGCTCGACGTCGCCGTCCTTGCAGGCCTGGAGCAG
>JADGPC010000398.1 GCA_017882645.1 Streptosporangiales bacterium
GTGCTCGCTGGCCGCTGGGAACGTAGATGGCTACTACGAGCGTGGCGTGCAGTACTGGGATATCGCGGCGGGTAGCCTCATCGCCCGCGAGGCGGGGGCAGTGGTCGGCGGGCTGGCCGGGAAGCCGGCGGGTCCGTCGATGACGGTCGGCGGCGGGCCTGCGGTGTTCGCGGAACTGCATGACCTGCTGCTGAGCCTCGACGCCGAGCGCGATGCATGACCTGTATCGATGGGCGGATGCGGTAGTTAACAGTGATGTAAGAGTAAATCGGTGCGACACGAACCGCCGGTGAGGGCCGCTGCGTGTACCTCGCACAGGGACGTGACAGAATTCCCCGCCGGATTCGGGCACAACCTGAGCCTCGAAAGCGTTGCACTCGCGCGACGACATTTTAACGATGGAGGAGTAGGGCCACCATGGCTACCGACTACGACAGCCCTAGGCAGACTGACGAAGAGCTAACTGAGGACAGCCTGCAGGAACTTCAGGCGCGCCGGATGGATAAGTCGTCGACATCGATCGACCTCGACCCGGATGACGTTGCCGAGTCGCTTGAGCTGCCCGGGGCGGACCTGTCGAATGAGGAATTGTCGTTCCGGGTGATTCCGCGGCAGGCCGACGAGTTCACCTGCTCGAGCTGCTTCCTTGTGCACCACAGGAGCCAGCTCGCCGAGACCCGCAAGGGTGAGCCGATTTGCCGGGAGTGCGCGGCCTAGGCACGTGACGGCCCCGCCCCGCAGCACGTGCGGCCGGTCATCGTTGTGGCCAGGCCGTGCGCTCGTTGCTGTGCGGATCGTTGCTGACGCTGCTGCTGCCGGCATCGAACACCCGGACCGGGCGGCTCGCGTCGTACGAGGCCCAGCCCGGCTCGCCTGAGGCGGCGAACCTGGTCCACGCCGCATGCATCTCGCTCGCCAGGTCCTGCGGAGCGTCGGGTCCGGCGACCAGCTCGGCCCCCTCCGCCGTCAGGTTGTCGAAGACGAACGGCACGTCAAGCCCGTGCCCGGCGCCGACCATCGGGTGCCGCCAGGCGAACTCGTAGAAATACGTGGCGGCCGGGGCGTCGGCCCGCGCCTCCGCCACCGCGAGAGCAGGAAGCAGGAAGAACCGGTCAGTCAGCAGCGCGGCGAGCAGGTCGCCAGGGGAGGCCCCGGGCCGGCTGGCCCGGTAGGTCGCGATCACGTCCGCGGTCGCGCCGACGGCGCCCCCCATGCTCGCCAGCACCTCATCGGTGACCAGGGCAGCCATGCCCGACGGAACCAGGAAGGTGCGGAACTCGTCGGAGTTGGTCCCGATCAGCAGCGGCACCGACGAACTCCGGCCGGCGGCGATGGCGGCGAGCGGGTGCTCGGGCAGTGTGTCGCCGTCGATCACCGGGATGAACGGCATCGTGCTGGCCACGATGCTGGCACCGAACCTGGCCGGATCGGGGCTGGCGGCGAGGGCGTCCCTGACCGCGGCCTGAGCCGCGATCAGCGCGGGCAGGTCGACCTGCGCGAGGCGGTCGGCAGTGACGGTCGTGCTCAGCACCCGGCCTAGCTCGGCCGTGACCAGGGCGGCGTCGGCCGGGGCGGCCGCCGCCTGGGCGGCACCGCTCTGTGCGATCGCCCTGGCGAACAGCCCGTCGGCGGCCGGCATCGCGAGCAGGGTGACGACGCTCATGGCGCCCGCCGACTCGCCGAAGATCGTCACGTTGGCCGGATCGCCGCCGAACGCGCTGATGTTGTCCCGCACCCATTCCAGGGCAGCGACCTGGTCGAGCAGCCCGCGGTTGGCTGGCACACCGGGGAGCAGCGCGAAGCCGTCGATGCCGAGCCGGTAGTTGATGCTGACCAGGACGACCCCGTCCCTGGCGAACGCCTGGCCGTCATACAGCGGGATGGCCGAGTTGCCGTTGGCGAAGGCGCCGCCATGGATCCAGACCATGACCGGCAGCCCGGCGCCGGGACGGAGCGGGCCGGGCGTCCAGACATTCAGGTTCAGCCAGTCGTCGCCCTCGATGTTGGGCTCGGCGAAAATGGTGTCGAAGGGTGCTGGGTAGTCGGGCTTGGGCGGCGTGGGGCCGTACGCGATCGCGTCCCTGGTGCCGTCCCACGGCTCCGGCGGCACCGGTGCGCGGAATCGCAGCGCACCGGTCGGGCTCGCGGCGTAGGGAATGCCGAGGAAGCCGACCACGCCGTCACGGACCTGGCCACGCAGCATCCCGTACTTGGTCGCAACAGTCTGGTCCATGTACCGCACTCTGCCACAGATCGGCGACGGGGCATGATGGTGTCCATGCCAGCGCACCGCCCGACCAGGACCGCACTGGTGCTGCCGGTGCTCGCAGTCATGATGGCCCTGACCGGCTGCGCCCCAGGGCGCACGCCGGCCGGGATCGGCCTGCAGCACCCGGCCGGGTCGCCGGCCCCGAGCGCCGCCGCGGTGCCGCGGCCCAGGCACGTCGTGGTCGTGATGCTGGAGAACCACGCGTACTCCAGCATTATCGGCAATACGCAAGCCCCGTATATCAATGCGCTGGCGCGCCAGGGCGCGCTGTTCACCCGCTCCTTTGCGGTCACGCATCCGAGCGAGCCCAATTACCTGGCCCTGTTCTCGGGCAGCACGCACAATGTCACCAGCGACCAGTGCCCGACCACGCTGCCCGCCCCGAACCTGGCCAGCGACCTGATTGCCGCGGGCCATTCCTTCACCGGGTACGCGGAGGCACTGCCCGCACCTGGATCGCAGGTATGCGACCAGGGCGGTTACGCGCGAAAGCACGTCCCGTGGACGGATTTCACCAACGTTCCCCGCGCCGTGAACCAGCCGTTCACCCGGTTCGCCGCGACCAGCTACGCCAGGCTCCCGACCGTGTCCTTCGTCATTCCCGACCTGTGCCACGACATGCACGACTGCTCGGTCGCCGCAGGAGACACGTGGCTGCACGCGCACCTGGCCGGGTATGCCCGGTGGGCGGCAGCGCACGACAGCCTGCTGATCGTGACCTGGGACGAGGACGACGGCAGTCAGTCCAATCACATCGCCACGATCTTCGTCGGCCAGCAGGTGCGGCCAGGCCGGTACGGTAGGCCGATCAATCATTACAACGTGCTGCGGACGATCGAGCAGGCGTACGGCCTGCCCTACCGCGGCCAGGCCGCCACGCACTACCCGATCACGTCGGTCTGGCGGCCCGCCCGCTAGCGTCGGGAAGACAGGGAGGGCCGGTGGCGGGCTACGCGGACGTGATCTTCGGTGGCGGCGCGATCTACACGGCCGATCCCGGCGGCCGGCGGCTGGTCCCGGCGACCGCCGCCGACGGGCGGCCGGCCACCGCGGTCGCGGTGGCCGGCGGCACCGTGATCGCGGTCGGCGCGGCCGACGACGCCGCGGTCCTCGCCGGCCCGCAGACCGAGTTCGCTGACCTGCGCGGTCGGGCGCTGGTGCCGGGGTTCCAGGACGCGCATGTCCACCCGGCCTTCGCCGGCGTCACGATGATCGGATGCAACCTGATCGGCGCTGCGACGCTGGACGAGGCGATCGCGCGGATCGGCGCCTACGCCGCGGCTCACCCCGAGAAGGAATGGATCTCGGGCAGCGGCTGGCGGATGGAATGGTTCGAGGCCGGGACGCCGAGCAGGCAGCTGCTTGACCGGCTCACCGGCGGGCGGCCTGCGTTCCTGCTGAATCGGGACGGGCACGGCGGGTGGGCCAGCACCCGCGCGCTCGAGCTGGCCGGATTCGACGCCCGCACTCCCGACCCGGTCGACGGCCGGTTCGAGCGCGAGCCGGACGGGGGCCTGCAGGGCACCGTGCACGAGGGTGCGGCCGACCTCGTCGGCGCGTTCGTGCCGAAGCCGACGTTCGACGAGCGGCTGGCCGGGCTGCTGCTCGCCCAGCGGCACCTGCACGAGCGCGGGATCACGGCCTGGCAGGACGCCATCATCGGGTCGTATCTGGGCTCGCAGGACCCGCTGCCCGTCTACCTGGCCGCGGCGCGGTCCGGCCAGCTCACGGCCCGGGTGCGGGGCGCGCTGTGGTGGGAGCGGAGCCGGGGAGCCGACCAGATCGACGAGCTGCTCGGGCGCCGTGAGGCCGGCCAGGCGGGCCGGTTCCTGGCCAGCACGGTGAAGATCATGCAGGACGGAGTGGCCGAGAACTTCACCGCCGGCCTGCTCGAGCCCTACCTGGATTCCTGCGGCGGCCAGACCGCCGGCCGCGGCCTGTCCCATGTGGACCCCGAGGAACTCCGCGCGCACGTGACCGCGCTCGACGCGCTGGGCTTCCAGGTGCACTTCCACGCCATCGGCGACCGGGCGGTGCGCGAGTGCCTGGACGCGGTCGCGGCCGCCCGGGCCGCCAACGGGGGCAACGACCACCGGCACCACATCGCCCATCTGCAGATGGTGCACCCCGACGATGTGCCCAGGTTCGCCCGGCTCGGCGTCGCGGGCAACATGCAGGCGCTGTGGGCCGCGCACGAACCGCAACTGGACGAGCTCACCCTGCCGTTTATCGCTCCTGAGCTCGCGGCCCGGCAGTACGTCTTCGCTGACCTGCTGCGATCGGGTGCCCGGCTGGCCGCGGGCAGCGACTGGGCGGTGAGCAGCGCCAGCCCGCTGCGCGCGATCCACGTGGCGGTGAACAGGTCCCTGTACCGCGCCAGCGCCGAGCCCCTGCTGCCCGGTCAGGCACTCGACCTGGCCGAGGCGATGGCGGCGTACACGATCGGCTCGGCGTTCGTGAACCACCTGGACGACGTGACCGGCTCGATCGAGCCGGGCAAGCTGGCCGACCTGGTCGTGCTTGACCGCGATCCGTTCACGCTCCCGCCGGACGAGATCGCGGCCACCTCGGTGCTCGCGACCTACGTGGAGGGCGAAGCGGTGTATCAGCACCCCGCATTTAGCTGATGCTGGCACCCTTATCAGGCCGACCGGGAGTTCCTAGCATCAGTGCTATGGATAACCTCGGCGACTATCTGGTCCTGCTGTCGATCACATCGGACAAGGGCACGATCGCGACCGCCCAGCGGATCGGCTACGGCCTGATGGGCGCGGAGCTTTTTGGGCTGGCGGCCAGCGGCCGGATCGACATCCAGCGTGACCGCATCTGCGTGCGCGACCCGTCCCCGACGGGTGACGCCGAACTCGACACCGCGCTGGCATCACTGGTCCGGGCGCGGCGGGCGCCGCGCACTCAGGCGTGGGCGGGCCGGCCCCGGCGGGGCATTGTGCAGGCGTACCTGAACCGGCTGGCTGCCGCCGGAATGGTGCGCGCGGAGCGCCGGTGCGGCGCGTCCACCCAGGCCGCCTCGCACGCGGCGACCCATGCCGCGATGCATGCCGCCGCTCACAACGCTCATCACGGGCACGCTGGCGGCTTCGGCGGGCATCACGGCCTGCGGGGTGGCTAGCCGGCCAGTTCCTCGCTTGCGCCGGGACGGTCGGACCTGCAGATTGGATGCACGGCCGATACGAGGAGGAACCCCCTGATGAAGACGACGGCCACGCAGACGGCCTCCGCCGCCGACCTCGGCCGGCTCGCCGACCGCGCGCTGTTCATCCGGCTGGAGACGCTCCGGCTGACCAGGATCGCTGGGGCCGGCCATTACAGCGGCACCTTCTCGGCCGCCGAGCTGCTCGCGGCGCTCTACTACCACCAGCTCAGGATCGATCCCGCCAGGCCGGACTGGCCGGACCGGGACCGGTTCGTCCTGTCCAAGGGGCACGCCGCGATCGGCCTGTACCCGGTGCTCGCCGATCTCGGCTACTTCGACCCGGCCGACCTGGACAGCTACACCAGGCTCGGCAGCCCGTTCGGCGACCACCCGGACATGCGCAAGATCGCCGGGATCGACTTCAGCTCAGGATCGCTCGGCCATGGCCTGTCGGTCGGCCTCGGAATGGCGCTCGGCGGCCGGATCCAGCGGCGCGACTTCCGGGTCTATGTCATGGTCGGCGACGGTGAGCTGGCCGAGGGCCAGATCTGGGAGGCCGCGATGGCGGCGAGCCATTTCGGGCTCGGGTCGCTGGTGTGCATCGTGGACCGCAACCAGCTCTGCATCGACGGGCCGACCGAGGAGGTGATGTCGGTCGAGCCGCTGGACGAGCGGTTCGCCGCCTTCGGCTGGGAAGTCCAGCGGATCGACGGCCACGACCTGGCCGCGATCCTCGGCGCCTTCGCTCAGCTGGGGCCGCCCGGCCCTGGCCGGCCGCAGGTCATCATCGCTGACACGGTGAAAGGCAAGGGCGTCAGCCGGATGGAGCTCGACGTCAACTGGCACGTGGGCAATCTCGGCCCGGACGACTACGAGGCCGTCAGGGCCGAGCTGATCGCAGGGGCGGCGCGATGAGCGCCGATGCGGGCCAGCCCGATGCGGCTCAGCACGACCTCTTCCGGGGCGTAAGCGAGACGAAGGACCAGGCGGGAACAGTCAAGGGCATCGCCGTCAAGTCGGTACCCGCCTTCGTGGCGGGCGAGGAACTAGCCGACCTGGCCGACAGCGATCCGAGGATCGTCGCGATGACGGCCGACCTGGCCTCGGCCAGCCGGCTGGCCGACTTCGCCAAGCGGCATCCGGCCCGGTTCTTCGACATGGGTATCGCGGAGAAGAACATGATCACCGCTGCTGCCGGCCTGGCCGCCACCGGTCACATCCCGTTCGTCGGCACCTTCGCCTCGTTCGCGGCGCTGCTCTGCTTCGAGCAGATCAGGACCGACTGCGCTTACCCGGGAATGCCGGTGCGGATCCTGGCCCACCACGCGGGCATGTCGATGGGCTACTACGGCACCAGTCACCATGCGCTGGAGGACCTGGCCGCCATGCGGGCCGTTGCCGCGCTGACCGTGGCCTGCGCCGCCGACGCTAACCAGCTCCGCGCGATGCTGCGGGCGTCGGTTGAGCTGCCGGGGGCGGTGTACCTGCGCCTGGGCCGCGGCCGGGACCCCGAGGTCTACTCCGCCGTGCCCGAGGGCTTCGAGTTCGGCCAGGCGGTCCGGCTGCGCGAGGGATCGGACGCCACGATCATCACGACCGGCTCGCAGCTGCATCCGTCGCTGGCCGCGGCCGAGCTGCTGGCCGCCGGCGGCTGCGAGGTCCGGGTGGTCGACATGCACACCGTCAAGCCACTGGACGTGCCCGCCGTCCTGGCCGCCGCGAGCGAGACCGGCGCCGTCGTCACGGTCGAGGAGCACAGCATCATCGGCGGCCTCGGCAGTGCCGTCGCCGAGGTGCTGGCCGATCACCGGCTGGCGGTCCCGTTCCGCCGGCACGGCATCGAGGACGAGTACGTGCTCATCGGGCCGCCCGCCGCGCTCTACGCCCACTACCGGCTGGACGCGCCGGGCATCGCGTCCGTCGTCCGCGAGACCTGCGCGACGCCGGCCCCGTGAGTGAGCAACCCGCAGCGAGGTGACGACCGCCGGCGCTGTCGGCACCTGGTGGCACGATGGGTCAGTGCTGGATGCTCAGCCCCAGCTGGTCGCGCAGCGGTGCGCGGCGCAGCTGCTCTCCGGGCCGCCCGCCGCCAGTCCGGCGGAGGTCGTCCGCCGGCTGCTTGCTGTCCAGGGTCAGGACCCGCGGGGCGCCAGGCTCGCCGTCCGCGCCCGGTCGGCCGGGCTGACCGCGGCCGACGTCGACCGGGCGCTGACCGTCGATCGCTCGCTGCTGATCACCTGGCTGAACCGGGGGACCCTGCATCTCGTCGACGCCGGGGACTACTGGTGGCTCCAGCAGCTCACCACCCCGCCGGTGACCATCGCGATCGCGCGGCGGCTGGCGCAGCAGGGTGTCGGCGCCGACGATACCGACAAGGCGGTCGGGGTGATCGACGCGGCGCTGGCCGCCGAGGGCCCGATGACCCGCGCTCAGCTGGCGGACCGGCTCGTCGCGGCCGGGATCGCGACCCAGGGCCAGATCCTGGTCCACCTGCTAGCCGCGGCGTCAGTGCGCGGCCTGGTCGTCCGCGGGCCAGTCATCGGCCGCCAGCACGCGTTCGTCCGGGTCAGCGACTGGCTCGGCGCGCCGCCCGCCAGGCTCGCGCCCGGGCGGCTCGACCGTGACATCGCGCTGGCCGAGCTGGCCAGGCGGTATCTCGTCGGCCACGGCCCCGCGAGCGACCGCGACCTGGCCAAATGGGCGGGGCTACCGCTGCGGGACGTGCGCCGCGGCCTGAGCGCGATCGCGGGCGAGCTGCGCGACCGCGACGACGGCCTCGCGGAGCTCGAACCCGGCCATCCGGCGGCCGGCCGGGACCGGGTCGCGGAGCTTCCGCCGCCGCTGCTGCTCGGCTCGTTCGACCCGCTCCTGCACGGCTGGACGGCCAGGGAACCGGTGCTCGGAACGGCCACCGGCATTGTCACGGTCAACGGCATCTTCCGCCCCTTCGCGCTGGCGGGCGGCCGCGCCGTCGCGACCTGGACGATGTCCGCCGGCCAGGTGGTCCTTGACCCGTTCGGCCCGCTGCCGGAGCCCGTCGCCGCGGCACTGCGCGCCGACGCGCAGGACGTGGTCCGCTTCCTGGGCTGATCCCGGGCCGCTCAGAGCAGCGCCGCGAGGGCGATCAGGTCATCCGCCACGACGTCGGTGTCCGCGGGCGGCGCCGGTGCAGTTGCTAGTCCCCACTCCGCCGGGCGCGGGATGAACCCGGTGCGCAGCCCGGCCCGCCGGGCGGCCTGGAGGTCACCGGGATGACAGGCCACCATCAGCACCTGCTCGGGCGGCACGTCGAAGAACGCGGGCACCAGCGCGTACACCCGCGGGTCCGGCTTGTACGTCCCGGCCAGCTCGGCCGACAGGATGCAGTCGAACGGCAGCCCGGCCGCCCTGGCCAGCCGGGTCAGCAGGCCGACGCCGCCGTTGGACAGCGGGGTCAGGATATGCCGCGCGCGGAGCGCGGTGAGGCCGGGAACGGAGTCTGGCCACGGGGTCAGCCGGTGCCAGGCGCGAACCAGCCCGGCCCGGTCCCCGATCCCCTCCAGCTGATGCTCGGCGATGACCTCATCGAGCATCTCGGCGTGCAGGATGTCCAGGGTCGCGAACGGCCGCTGGCCGGAGATCACCCGCGCGAGGGCCGGCTGGTAGCGCGACCGCCACGAGTCAGCGACCGCCGGCCAGTCGGCGTCGAGGCCGGCGCTGCGGCCGGCCTGCTCCAGCGCGGCCGAGATGCTGGACCGCCAGTCGACCAGGGTCCCGAAGACGTCGAAGGCGATGATCTCGGCGTCCATGCCCGCCACGCTATCGGAAGGGCGGCCGGCCGCGACATTCCGAGCCCGTCAGGCGCCCCCGCCGCCACTTCAAGCGTCCTGGTAACCGCTAGGCGCCTGAGTACATCAGCGAGCCCGGCGTGGTCAGCAGCTGACCGGTCTCGAGCCAGGTCTTGAGCCCGGACAGGATCATCGGCCAGCCGCCGTAGATCTGGTCGTTCGCCCCTTCGCGCAGCTGGTCGTGGGTGACGGTCAGCCGGCACGAGTCCTCGATGGGCTGGATCTCCCAGGTCACTCTGGACGAGCCCTCCCGCTTGACCTCGTCGCTCCACAGCGCCGTCATCGTGTGCACCAGCCGCCGCGGCGGGTCGGCCTCGATCACCTCGCCCTCGCCGAGCAGGCCTCCGGCCAGCGGGGAGCCCATCTCCAGCCGCGAGCCCGGGGTCCAGTCCGAGTGGCAGGCCGCGCCGAAGTTGTACTTGGCCCTGATGTCGGGGTCGGTGATCGCCTCCCACAGCCTGTCGGGGGTCGTGCGGATGTAGATCTCGAACACTTTCTCCATCTGCTTCTCCAGTTCTTGCTTGATCTCGCTGAGTCCTGCTGCCCACGGCTCGGCGTACTTGCTCACCCACCGGTCATGGATCAGCCGGATCGGCACCGGGTTGAGGAAGTGGAGCTTTTCGCGGCCACGCCGCAAGGTGACGACGAGCCCCGCCTCTTCGAGCTGCTTCAGGTGCTTCATCACCCCGAAGCGCGTGATCGGAAAGCGCGCCTCGAGGGCACTGAGCGTCTGCCCGTCCTGGCGGAACAGCTCGTCGAGCAGATCTCGCCTGGTCGGATCGGCCAGCGCCCTGAACACGTCGTCCATGCCACCGAGAATAGGTGACCAATTGGTCACATGTCAAGGGTGTGATAGTCAGGAAGGTGCCGGCTGCGGCCGGCGCTTCGATCGGGGGGAGTTCTTCATGCGACGCGTCCTGCGTCCGTATCTGCTCGTGCCGCTGCTGACGGCGGGTATCGCCGCTGCCGCCTGGGGACCAGGCGCCGGCGCGGCGCACGCCGCGCGCCCCGCGCGGGCAGCCCCGGCGTCGGGCCAGGCGCCCAGGGAGCTCCGGCTCGGGATGCGCGGCACGGATGTGCGTGCGCTACAGCACCGGCTGGCCGCGTGGCACTACTTTCCCGGCCGGTTCGATGGCTACTTCGGGCCGTACACCCAGGAGGCGGTCTGGGCGTTCCAGGAGGTTCAGCACCTTACCGTGACCGGGCAGGTCGGCGCCGCGACCAGGAAGGCGCTCGAGGATCCGCGGCCGCCACGGGCGCTGGTGCCAGGCGGCGGACGGCTCCGGGTGGAGATCAGCCTGTCCCGCCGCACCCTGGTCCTGTACCGGTCCGGCCGGGTCGCGCTGATCAGCCACGTCTCCACCGGCGGCGGCTACCGGTTCTGCACCCGGGGCGGCTGCGCGCGGGCGATCACGCCGACCGGCAACTTCCGGACCACGGAGTACCTGCCGGGCTGGATCAACGTGGCCCTCGGCCGCATGTTCAACTCGGTGTTCTTCATCGGCTCCAGGTACGCGATCCACGGCGAGTGGTACGTGCCGCTGCGCCCGGTCTCGCACGGCTGCGTGCGGATCCCGATGGACATCGCGGGCTTCTTCCACACGCTCGTCCGCACGCCGGGCACGCCGGTCTACATCCGTTGACCCGGTCAGCTCCGGTACTGGGCGGCCAGCTCGCTCAGCCTGGCGTGCGTCCCGTCCATCACCGCCGCGCCCGGCAGGTACCGCTTGGGCATCTTGGCGACCGAGGTGTAGTTGACGTCCACCACGTTCGCCAGCGGCGCCTCGACGGCCTGGCTGACGAGCTGGTAGGCGTCCATCCGGTCCATCCCGTACGCCCCGGCCAGCCAGTCGATCAGCTCGACCTGGGCGATCCGGAACGCGTCCTCGAGCGGGCGGGCCGAGCCGGCGGTCATCAGGTAGTGGTCGTTCTCCAGCCGGGGCCACGGGCAGGGCGTGCCCTTGATCAGGTCCACGATCAGGACCGTGTTCATCGCCGTCTCGACCGCTACCCCGCAGGTCTCGCCCTCGCCCTGGCGGGCATGGCCGTCGCCGAGCGAGAACAGCGCGCCTTCGACGTTCACGCCGAGATAACAGGTCGTTCCTGCACACATCTCCGGCGTATCCATATTTCCGCCAAAAGCGTCGGGTACCAGGGCGCTGCGGACCTCCAGGCTGGCCGGGGCGACCCCGACGGTGCCGTGCATCGGATTCATCGGCAGGTCGACGGTGAAATCGCCGTACCGGGCGGTGAACCGGCAGGTCCCGGCGGCCCGGTCGAGCTGGTACATCCAGACCAGCTCGGGCAGCGGCTCGTTGAGCAGGGCGGTCAGGTGCGTGCCCGTGAGCGCGCCGAACAGCGGGATCGTGGTCGACGCACCCCAGTCCCTGGCCGGGGTGATCGACACGAAGTGCACGGCGAGGGTGTCGCCGGGCTCCGCGCCCTCGACGTAGAACGGGCCGGTCTGCGGGTTCACGAACGGGAACTCGCAGACCTGCGAGACCAGGTCGTTCTCGCTGCGCACCCGCCCGAAGAAGGCGTCCTCGGTGAAGACGTCGAGCACGACGGGCGTGCGGATCCGCGCGACCGGCGCCGCGCCGCCGAACGTCCACGCGTACTGCTCGGCTTCCGGGCGGAAGGTCACGACCTCGAGATCACTCATGAGGCCACCTTAGGGTCCAGCTCCGGCTCGAGGTCGATGTGGATCAGGCCCACGTCGACGACCCGCTGCGGGTCACGCCGGTACAGGTAGATCAGGTAGATCAGGCCGAGGACCATCCACACCGCGACGGCCGGTCCCATGTAGGAATACGGAGCCGGCAGCGGACTGATGAAGCTGAGCCCGGGGATCTTGATCCCGGCTCCGGCGCACCATGCGGGCACGAAGACCGCGATACCGAGTACCGGAATCAGCACGTGCGACACGATGCTCGTCTTGTGGTCCGGGCTGCGCGCGAAGAACCCGATGCAGGCCGCGTTCATCAGGATGTAGATGGCGACGAGCAGGATCACCAGCGCGGTGCCGACCATCACGAACGCCGTTGTCGGGCCGTAGCCGAAGCCGAGCGCGAGCATGACGACGAGCGAGATCGCGCCGCCGAGCCCGATCGCGTTGACCGGGGACCGGTGCCGCGCGCTGACTATCCCGAGCTGTTGCGGGAACGCCCTGATCCGGCCCATCGCGAAGGCGGTCCGGCTCGACACGTTCACCCCGGCGTTCGAGTTGGCCAGCGTGGAGTTGACGATCGCGAGGAACACGAGGATCCAGAACAGGCCGTAGAACGCCCTGGCCAGGCCCACCCACGAGGCGCTGCCCGTGCCGGTGGTGAAGTTCACGAAGCGGGCTGGGCCGAACGCGACGTCGGCCGCGTACGTCGTGAACACGTAGAGCGCGCCGATCGACAAGGTGGCGAGCAGGACGGCGAGCCTGATAGTCCGCGCCGGGTTGCGGGCTTCCTCGGCGAGCGGCGCTGCTCCCTCGAACCCGCCGAAGGCCAGGATGCTGAACACCGATCCGGCGACCACGCCGTTCAGTCCGTGGAAGCCGGGCGGCGTGTATTTGGTGGTGAACACCGACAGCGTGTTGTGGCTGCCGGCGTGGAAGACCAGCAGGATGCCCATGATCAGGAAGACGGCGATCTCGAACACGCCGAGGATCGTGCCGAGCCTGGCCGATGTCCTGACCCCGAAGTAGCCGGCCGCCATGATGATCAGCAGGCCAAGTATCGACCACGGCCACCACAGGCTGGCCGGATAGCCGGAGATGTCGAAATTCAGCGTCGCCGCGACCGTGAAGCCCAGCTGGAGCAGGACCAGTGGCGGGATCAGCCAGCCGACCATGGCGTAGCCCCAGGCGACGAGGAAGCCGACGGACGGGTGCAGCCCGCGCGCGGCGTAGGTCGCCATCGACCCGGAGGACGGCAGTTCACGGGCCAGCTGGCCGATGCTCCACGCCGAGAAGAGGCATGCGATGAGGGCGAAGACGACGGCGAGCGGAAGCGCGCCGCCCGCGAACGCGACTCCGGCCGGGATCGAGGCGGCGATCGCCGCGCCGGGAGCCATGTCGGTGATGCTCTGGAACAGGACCTCCCGCAGCCCGACCGCGTCGCGCCTGAGTCCTGTTTCTGCCGCTGATGTACTGAGCCCCGTCACCATGGCCTCCGTTGGCTGTCAAGGGGGATCTTGCGCCGATCATGCCACGACATGTGGTCTGAATAACAGACCAATTCAGCGGGAGGGGAGCACAATGGTCGGCATGCGCTCGATGGATGTGCCCGACCGCGGTCAGGGCCGGTCGCCGGCGGAGTTACTCGACAACCTGCGCCTGCGGCTCAGCCAGCTGGCCGACAATCACCCGTCGGCCCCGCACCGCGGCGAAACGGGGCACGGGCCGGGGGAGCCGCCGCTGCGGGACGGGGCGGACGCTGTGCCGGAGGGCGGGGAACCGGCCCGGCCCGACGCGATGCCGGAGAGCGGGGAGCTCGGCCAGCCGGAAGTGGTGCCGGAGGCCGGCGACGGGAGTGGCCGCGGCGCACCGGGCAGTGACGGGCCGGGCGGTCCCGCGGCTCGCGGCGGGCCGGGCGACCTGAACCTGCCGGGGCTGCCGGGCGGGTCGGAGGCGTACCGGCCCTGGTTCATGTCGGGCGAGCCGGGCGCACCGTGGTGGGCCGCCGGCGAGGACCTGTAGCGCCGTTACGGCAGGATCGTCACCGTGCCGGTCACGTCGGCGGCGAGCCTGACCGCGTCGCCGTCGACCAGCCGGACGTCGGTTCCCGGCAGCAGCCGGTCGTTGTTGACGAACGTGCCGTTGGTCGAGTGCTCGTCCCTGATCGTTGCCCGCCCGGAATCGTCGACGGTGACCATCGCGTGCCGCCGCGACACGTTCTCGCACTGGTCGAAGGCGGCGGCGACGAGCGACTCGGCCGGGTCCCGGCCGAGCAGGACGGACGTGCCGGCCGGCACTTCCACGTTTCCGGCCGGGAAGCTGATCCGCAGCACCGCGGAGGAGATCAGGCGGCCGGCCTTGTCGGCCGAGACGGCCTTCTGCGCGACCGTGATCGCCAGCGGCGGCTCGTCGGCAGACCTGACCCTGGGCAGGTTGGCTCCGCAGGTGAAGCAGATGAGGTCGGCTGAGCCGACCTCGGTCGCACAGTCCGGGCACGTCCGCGTCACCATCACAGCGCGCTCCTCTCTCGATACCGGCCTTGCCCGCCAATCAGGCGAGAATGTCCCAACCGAGGCCAGGGTTTATAGCCTAGCGCCGGTCTAGCTGACGGCAGGTAGCATCGCTGCCGTGATCAGCTTCAGTCTCGACGACGAGCACGAGGCCCTGCGCAGCACCGTCATGGACTTTGCCCGGACGGCCGTAGCTCCCGTGATCGGCGCCTTCTATGAGCGTAACGAGTTTCCGTACGAGCTAGTTGCCGGCATGGGCAAACTCGGGCTTTTCGGTCTCCCGTTCCCCGAGGAGTACGGCGGCATGGGCGGCGACTACTTCGCGTTCTGCCTCGCGCTGCACGAGCTCGCGCGGGTCGATTCCTCGGTGGCGATCACGCTCGAGGCCGCCGTGGCGCTCGGGGCGATGCCTATCTACCGGTACGGCACCGATGAGCAGCGCGCCAGGTGGCTGCCCGAGCTGTGCCGCGGCGAGCGGCTGGCGGCGTTCGGCCTGACCGAGCCGGGCGGCGGTTCCGACATCCCGGGCGGCATGCGGACCACGGCCCGCCTGGAGAAGGGGGACGGGGAGGCGAGTGGGGAGTGGGTGCTCAACGGCAGCAAGGCGTTCATCACGAACTCCGGCACCTCGATCACCTCGGCGATCACGATGCTCGCGATCACCGGCCGGTCGGACGGTCGGCCGGAGATCACCGCGATCATCGTCCCGGCCGGGACGCCGGGCCTGACTGTCGGCCTGAAGTACTCCAAGGTCGGCTGGTGCGCATCCGACACCAGGGAGCTGTCGCTCAGCGACGTGCGGGTTCCGGCCAGCCACCTGCTCGGCGAGCCTGGCCGCGGTTACGCGCAGTTCCTGCGGATTCTCGACGAGGGACGGATCGCGATCGCGGCGCTGGCGGCCGGCCTGGCGGAGGGCTGCGTCGACGAGTGCCTGAGCTATGTCGCGCAGCGGTCCGCGTTCGGCCACCACCTGGGGCACTACCAGTCGATCCAGTTCAAGATCGCCGACATGCGGGCGCGGGCCGTGACGGCCAGGCTGGCCTGGTACGACGCGGCGGCCAGGCTGGTGGCCGGCGAGCCGGTCAAGCAGGAGGCCGCGATCGCCAAGCTGACCGCGTCGAACGCCGCGATGGATAACGCCCGCGACGCGACCCAGATCTTCGGCGGCTACGGGTTCATGAACGACTACCCGGTCGGCCGGTTCTACCGCGACGCCAAGGTGCTCGAGATCGGCGAGGGCACGTCCGAGGTCCAGCGGATGATTATCGCTCGCGAGCTAGGACTAGCCAGGTAGTTCGCCGTGTGGCCGACTTATCGGTCAAAACTTCAGTACTGTGAATCACGACTCGCTATCCGCGTCCCGCCGCTGCCGAGCCATCCTTAAGCCGTGCCCCCTGACGGAGCACCGCGTCGTGTCAGCTGGCCACCGAGCAGGTCCGGGACGATAAGGAAGGATGACCCGGAGATGACACCTCGGCGCCCTCGGCTGATCGCCATCGCCACCGCGACGACCGCGGCCCTGCTGGCGGGCTGCGGCACGATCGGCGGCGCGGTCAGCACGCCGACGACCAAGCCGCCAATCGTCTTCGGGATCTCGCTGTCCCTCAGCGGCGCCTTCGCCGGCGACGGCCAGGCGTTCCAGCGCGGTTACCGGCTCTGGCAGAGCGACGTCAACGAGCACGGCGGCCTCCTCGGCCGGCCGGTGAAGCTGATCATCCTGAACGACAACAGCGACCCGAAGAAGGTGTTCGCCAACTACCGGAAGCTGATCACCGCCGATCACGTGGACATGACCCTGGGGCCGTTCTCGTCGCTGCTGACGGTCCCAGCGGACCAGGCCGTGGCCAAGTACGGATACGCGCTGATCGAGGGTGCGGGCGCGGCGGAGACCGTCTTCACCTCGCCGACCAACCTGAAGTATCACAACATCTTCAGCCCCAGCCTGCCGGTCAAGCTGTACATGAAGCCCTTCGTGCAGTGGATCAAGTCGCTTCCGGCCAGCCAGCGGCCCAAGACGGCGTCCTACCCGACCGTGGACGACCCCTTCGCGACGCCTGCCGTCCAGACCGCGCAGAAGGACCTCGAGGCACTCGGCATCAAGACGCTGTACAGCAGCGACAAGCCGTTCAAGGAGGTGACGTCGGCGTACAAGGCTCCGGCTCAGGCCGTGGCCACCGCCAACGCGCAGATCGTGGTCCTCGGCGCGACCGACGTGCCGACCGTCGCCACGTTCATGAAGGCGTTCGAGCTGAACCACTACAACCCGAAGATCTTCATCGCGGTCTCCGGTCCCGACCAGGGGCAGACATTCGAAGGCACCGTGGGCAAGGCCAATGCGGACGGGATGATGGTGCCCGACGGCTGGTACGGGGCGTACAGCAACGCGCTGAGCA